>NZ_JAJKGM010000007.1:0-117111 GCF_021412605.1 Clostridium celatum | reverse complement strand
CACTTGAATATAGGAGTCATACCTTAGCATCATAATTTTTTATTATTTACCCTGTCTACTTGACGGGGGGCAGTTCAGACTAACTTTTTTTATTATTTTTTATTATTTAAATTAAAATTTAATATATTATACCCTTTATTATCAATTAATAATATCGCTTACCTTGCTAATATAGTAAATTATTAAAAATCCAACAATTAATGATATAATTAAATATAAAATATTAATTCCATTTGGCATGCCTGGGTATATAGGTATTATTGATCCAATAACAAACCCTAAAATCATCATATATGTTTTATTAGGATACCTATTGAGAGATATTTCTATTATCTTACTAGTTGCTATTGTTCCAATAAAAATTCCTAGTATCATCGGAACTAAAAACTTAATATTAAACGTATTTATAGCATTTAATGTAACATTATATAACCCTAATATAAGTAACATAAATGAGGTACTTAGGCCTGGTAATATAAATGCAACTGATATTACTATACCTGCTATAAATAGAAATATTAATCCCTTACTATCTCCTGCTGTAGCCATAACTGAAATGGCTTCTGGATCTTTTGATAATAATATTGCAATTATTAACCCTAGAATCAAAAATATAATATCAGAACTTTTCTTATTTCCTATAGTAGCCTTTTTATATAATGTTGGTATTCCACCACATACTATTCCAATAAAAAAGAAACCCATGATACTAGGAAATTTTCCTAAAATTTTTTCTATCATTCTACTAAAAAGTAATACTCCAACTATTCCACCTAAAGCTAACTGAATTAAAAGCTTACTATGTTTTTTCCAATCCTCAAAAAAGCTACCAACTGCATGTATCAAATCATCATATATTCCAAAAATTATAGCCATAGTTCCACCACTTACTCCTGGAACCAACATGGATACACCTATAACAATACCCTTTATAAAATTCATCAAAAATTTCATTTAAAATATCTCCTTATTTATGTATGTAATGCAATATAATTTTTCTATCTATCAGTTATTCATAAAATTTCCACTCCTTATATAACTTTTAATCTATTATGTTAAATTCTATTTATTACTATAATAGATTATATACATAATTATACAAAAATAAATTATAAATAAAAAGACCAGCTATTGCTGGTCTTTTTATATTGCCCATTTTTTATTTCCAGTAAATGAAACATTAAGCCATTTATTATAATCAATATGCTTAATGGCATTATTTATTTCTTCTCTTACTCTATCCATTTGATCTAGAGTTTTAAGTTTACTATCTTTATTATAAACAAAATCTATTTCAATTCTAAGCTCACTACCAATTTTAGATACTCTTGTTATAGAATCTTCAAATTTATATTCTTCTTCAATTTCTTTAACTAATACATAAATATCTTCATTTATTTCATCATCAGCCTTTACACACATTACTTCTTTAAAACTGTTTATAAATGTCTTTATAGGCATTTTTATAAATATTAAAGAAACCACTACTGTCATACCTGGATCAATATACGGATTTAAAATATTTAACTTTGTTTTTGCTAAAACTTCTGCAACTAAAAATGCAACTAATACAGCAGTACTTAATGCTGTATCCATAAACCATTGCATACACTCTGCCTTAATAAGCTCTGATGATAATTCCTTCTCTTTAATTTTCATATAAAATGAAATTACTCCACATCCAACTACTGATACAATTGAATATATAATTGCTAAACCAAGTGATACGCTATTTCCACCACTTACTATTGTTTTTATTGCATCTATTAATGAATATAAACACATAATAGCGATTATTAATGATTTTATTGAAATAACTATTGGTTCTAAAATATGTTTACCAAAAGGAAATTTATCAAAATCTCTTTTTGCCATGTAATTATTAATATATAAGGATAACATTGATAATATTAAACTGATAAATGAATATAATCCATCGAATATAATCATATCAGATTTTATCGCTCATCCCCATGCAATACCAAATAGCGCAAAGAATAACGCACCTATTACTGATAGTTTTAATATTTTATTCTCTAGTTTCATTATTCTCACCTCTATTCTCTTTTATATTTCTCAACTAGATACTTATATTTTATACTAATTGCTTTTTATTAGTAATGACTAAAGTGCTCATAAATTACAACTAATATATGCAATTGTGGTACTGATTTTATATTCAAATAGCATAAATGTACTAATTTTTTATTAAAATGTACCTACGTACATAGTTTTTTAACACTTTATTTTATTTTTTAGTTATTAAAAATATTTTATTATTATGTAATCTGGTATTTTCGTTATTATATAAAAATTTATTTTTTGAAAGTATTATCTTATATTAAGTTGTTTACTTCCATAAATTAAGTATATAATATCAAATGGAACTTATATCTAATTTATATTATTTTATCTATTTTAGTTCTATATAAATAAAATATTTTTAAAAGGAGATTATTTATCAATGAAAGAATTATTTGATTTATTTTGGACCTTTTGTAGGATTGGTGCTCTTACATTTGGTGGTGGATATGCTATGCTTCCTCTAATTCAAAAAGAAATTGTTGAAAATAAAAAATGGTCAACAGAGAAAGAAATCCTAGATTACTATGCTGTTGGTCAATGTACACCTGGAGTAATTGCTGTTAACACAGCAACATTTATAGGTTTTAAACTTAGAGGTGTTATTGGTGGAATAGTTGCTACTCTTGGAGTAATTTTCCCATCTATAGTTATAATACTTATAATTGCATCATTTCTTCAAAACTTTGCAAATCTAGCTATAGTTCAAAGTGCTTTTGCAGGAATTAGGGTTGCTGTTGTTGCATTGATTATAACTACAGTAGTTAAACTGTTAAAATCATCTGTTAAAGATTATTTAGGTGTAATAATCGCATTAGCTACATTTATTATTTCAGCATTCTTTGGATTATCACCAGTTTATATAGTAATAGCTGCTGGTTTAATTGGATTTATTTCTAAATCTTTGAGAGGTGAAAAACAATGATTTATTTAACTTTATTTTTAGAATTTTTTAAAGTTGGCTTATTTTCCGTTGGTGGGGGCCTTGCAACAATTCCTTTTCTATATGAACTAGCTGCTAAATACAACTGGTTTGATAATCAAATGTTAATGGATATGATTGCAGTATCTCAATCAACTCCCGGTGCTATTGGAGTTAACATGGCTACTTTTGCTGGATTCCGTGCCTCTGGAATACTTGGAGGTATAATTGCAACACTTGGATTAGTTACTCCCTCTGTAATAGTAATAATTATAATTGCACACTTTTTAAATAAGTTTAAAGAAAGTAGAGCTGTCGAATCAGTATTCTACGGATTAAGACCTGCTGTTGCAGCTTTAATAGCTGCTGCCGGATATCAAGTATTTAAAGTATCTATATTAGCTTTAGATAAATTTAATATAACTCATAAAATCTTAGATATAATTAATATAAAATCTACCATCTTATTAGTTGTTTTAATATTTGCTATTTCAAAATTAAAGAAACATCCAATAGTTTACATAGCTAGCGCAGCAGTTATAGGAATACTTTTTAAATTCTAGCTCACTAAAATAACAAATTATATTATTAACTTTTCACTATCACTTTTGTTCAAAACTTACCAGTTAAGCATATACTGTATTGATTCAATTTAATATGGTGGTGAATATATGAAGGCTGATATTGTTTGTGAAGGTGGTGGAGTAAAAGGAATTGCTTTATTAGGCGCAATTTACTATTTACAAGAACAAGGATATACATTTGAGCATTATGCCGGTACTTCTGCAGGTGCAATAGTTACATCTTTACTTGCAGTTGGATATAGTGGTAAAGAATTAAAAGATATCTTATTAAATTTAGATTTTAAATATTTCTACGATAAAAATAAATTAACCTTATTGCCATTAATAGGTTCTGCAATAAGTTTATTTAAAAATAAAGGATTATTTTCCGGCAATAACATAGAAGAATATCTTAATGATATGTATAAAGCTAAAGGTAAAAGTAAATTTAAAGATATTGCTATAAATGGTGAAAGTCCTCTTAAAGTAATTGCATCCGATGTTACAAATAAAGAACTTCTTATTCTTCCTGATGACTTAAAAAAATACAATATAGATCCATTAGAATTTGAAATCGCTAAGGCTGTAAGAATGAGTATTAGCATTCCATTTTACTTTAATCCTGTAGTTCTTAATAACGGAAAAAGTTCAAGCTTTATTGTTGATGGTGGCTTATTAAGTAATTTTCCTGTATGGATTTTTGATGTAGAAAATAATCCGCGGTGGCCAACTTTTGGCTTAAAATTAGTTAGTAATAAAGATTTAAAAAAAGTTCATCCTAATAAAAGTAATTTAATTACCTTTGCTTGTGATGTAGTGGATACTATTCTGACCAAAGATGATGAGGCATTTTTGAACAATAAGGATTCTGTACGTACTATAAAAATAAAAACTTACGATGTTGGAACTGTTGATTTTGGTATATCAAAAGACGAATACTTAAATTTATTTAATTCTGGCTATAACTGCGCTAAAAGCTTTCTTGCAAAGTGGAATTTTGATTCTTATATATCAAGATATAGATGTAAATAATATTAATAGTTAAAATTTGAATATGAAAATGATGATATAAATTTATGTAATATTAGTTTTATATCATCATTTTTTTACTTTTACTTCAAAATATTTTCTATTCTATAACCTATCTCTTTATTGGCTAGCCTATACCCTTCTTCTACCATTTCATCTTCACTAATTTCATTCCCAAGTAATGAATCTATAGTCAATTGCCCTCTGTTGCTAAAATATTTATCTAAAAGCCCCTCTTCAATTTTCTCTTGCGAAACAATAGAGTAATCATCTAATATATGCTTAACATTAAATCCAGCTTTTCTTAATGCTCTTCCTACCAAAATACTCCTATGACATCTTAAAGGATCTTGCATTGCACCAAGTAATACTATCTTATACCCCTTTTCACATCCAACCTTCAATCTTTCAATTCCTTTAATAAAATCATCTTCATATATTACTTTTTCAAAATCAGAATATCCCTCTTCATTATATGATTGTTTATTTATTCTTTTTGCTGCAAATTCCTTTGCCATATAAATATATATAAATCCTGCTTTAGTTAAAGTATATTTAATAGTTTCCTTATCAAATTGAACATTATATTTTGAATATGGAGTACCTCTAATATCAACTACGCAATCAATTCCAAAATATTTTAACATTTCTATCAATCTTTCTATAGAATAATTAGAATGTCCTATTGTATATATATCCATAACTATACCTCCATTTATATCTGTTTAAATTATATATTCACATATACCAATTTAATAACATATATATATTTTAATTAAATTATATATTTTTACTACTATATTGAGGAGTATTATATGACATCTAAAATCTTATATTCTATTGCTATAATTTTTCTTATTATTTCTTTTTTTAAAGATAAAAAGAAAACAAAAACAGCTATAATTACCGGTTTAAAATCATTTGAAAATATAATGCCTCAATTTCTATCAATAATAATAATAGTTGGAATGCTGCTATCTTTTTTAGATGCTGAAACTATTTCTCATTTAATTGGTGAAAGTTCTGGTGTGTTAGGAGTTATATTCTCTGCAGTAATAGGCTCAATTACTATGATGCCAACTTTTGTAGCATTTTCATTAGGCAATACATTACTAATAAATGGAGCTGGATACTCTCAAGTTGCAGCTTTAGTTTCTACATTAGCAATGGTCGGTATTGTTACTTTTCCACTTGAGTCTAAATACATTGGTGCTAAAGCTGCTTTTCTTAGAAATTTTATAGCTTTTTTATTTTCTATTATAGTTGGATTAATATTAGGAAAGGTTATGATGCTAATATGAAAACTTTAGTTAATGTTATAAAAAGATATAAAGTATTTATTTTGTTAGTTTTTGTACTTATTCTATTGTTTATCTTTAAAAGTGAGTTTGCTTTTAATACTATTTCTAATGCCAAATCAAGTTTTATACAAATGCTAAGTGTTCTTCCACCAATTATGCTTTTACTTGGTTTAATGGATGCTTGGGTACCACGAGAAACACTAATTAAATTTATGGGCGATCAATCTGGCTTTATTGGAATCCTATTAGCTATGCTCATTGGCTCCATTGCTGCTGGTCCCATGTATGCATCATTTCCATTTACTGCAATATTAATAAAAAAAGGTGCTAAATTTAGTAATGTTTTAATTTTTATGAACGCTTGGTGTCTTACTAAAGTCTCTACTTTATTATTTGAATTTTCATCTTTAGGATATAAATTTACTTTAGTAAGGTTGTTTATAGATATTCCCGGTGTTATTTTAATGAGTTATTTTATTACTTTATTAATGGGAAAAGAAAGTATAAATAAAATTTATACTAAATAAAATATAATTAAAAAAATAAAAATATAAGTCTCTAAATAATATTTTTAAAATAATATTATTTAGAGACTTATATTTATCATTAATATACTTTATTTTATTTTTTAATTATATATATCTGAAAATTCTATATTACATTTCTCAACCTTTGAAGTAGTTAAATTATTCATTGTGCTTATATTATTTTTAACTTCAATTTGTTTTATTGGAAGCATAATTATAAAATCACTACCTTTTTCAAATTCACTTTTAGCAGATATTTTTCCACCTTGTAATTCTACTAATGATTTTACAAGCGATAATCCTATTCCACTTCCATTCCACTTTCTCGTTATTCCATTATCAATTTGAGTATATCTATCAAATATATGTGGTAACTTATCATTTGGAATACCTATTCCAGTGTCCATCACTGATATATATACATTATTATCATTAGTTTTTACACTTACTTTTATTGTTCCACCTTTATCTGTATATTTAATTGCATTAGATAATAAATTTAATATTATTCTTTCAATTTTATCAGGATCACACGCTATTATTTCTTCTTCTATTTCTGTATCAAATATAAGATTAATTCCTTTTACTTTTACATATTCTAATATAGACATTGTTATATCTTCAACTACACTAACAATATTATAATTTCCTAGATGAGTTTCAAAATATCCATAATCAATTCTACTCATATCTATTATATTATTTACAAGCCTTAATAATCTATAACAATTTTGTTTAATAGAATTCATATATTTCTCTAGATTGATTTCAGATGATGATATTATGTTTTTAGATTCTATATTACTATTTATAAGTTGCATTGTTGTTAAAATAATATTTAAAGGTGTTTTAAATTCATGCGAAACGTTTGAGAAAAATTGATTTTTCATAGTTTCTACTTCAATTGCTTTTTCATAAGACACTTTTTCTTCTTTAATTAGCAAACTCTCTGTAACATCTCTTCCACTAACAATAAAAATTTTATTACTTTCTATATATTTTATATTACACTCTATCCATTTATATTTTTCATCTTTACATTTAAACTTTATTTTTGTATTTCTTATTTCTTTTTTTATATATATATCAGCGATAAACTTTTTAATCGTATCTATTTCATCTACATGTATAAATTTATCCCAATTTGAATCTAAAAGTTCTTCTTCATTCCACCCCAAAATATCCGTCCAGCTTTTACTTACACGTTTAAACTTATTATTTATATCGATTATAGCCATAAGTTCTACAGAAATATCGAAAAAATATTGTAAATAATTTTGATTTTCTGTATTTGTGCTTTCCAACATTTTCTCCCCACCCCCTATTTTCTTCTAACAAATTACAACTTTTAACTTTTTATCCCAAACATTATTATACTTTTTTTCACCAATTGTTTCAACCTTTTTTTACCATTTATTCAATAAAATTATTATTTTCCCAACAATAGTATATTTTAATTTTAATTTATTATCTTAATTTTAATTTTGTTCAATTATTAATTTATTATTTTTTGCAATAATATCATATAACTCTAATACTTTTTCAGAATCATAAAATATAGGGAATTTTTTATTGTAATTTCCCCATATAGTCATAGGCTTTTTAGTAAAATAAATAGTACAAAATAGAACTTCATTTATATTTAATCTTGTTATAAATGGTATACTATCTTTTGATAACCTATAATATACCCCTTTATCATTGCATTGATTTTTAAAATTTTCTAAAAACTCCTTATCTTCTTGACATAATAATTTTTCAAATTTTTCTTTAGCTTCATCATCTATATAATTATAATAAAAATCTACATACGCATTATCTTCACCATTTAAATCAAAAGCCTGCTCCATAAAACTTATCATATTTTTCTCTTCGCACTCTTCATTAACTTTTAAAATTTTATTATTAAATCTAAAAAAACCTTCATTTATATTTTTAAATCTTATATTAACCTTATCTTCAAATTCTTTTTCACTTATTTCTTTAAGCATCTTATTACCACCTAACTAAATTAAACTTATTATTTATTATATATTATAATTTATAAGATTATATATAAAAGAAGTTGTATCAACATTCAATTGTGTTATAGATACAACTTCTTTTTATTTTCAGTTTTCGTATGTTTTTAATATTCCATCAGCTATAGACCTTTTTGTAGTTCTCATATCCATAGCTTGTTTTTCTATATATCTATGCGCTTCTGCCTCCGTCATATTTAAATATTGAATTAATATGCATTTAGCTCTATCTATCATTCTAATATCTTCTATCTTTTGTAATAGTTTATTATTTTCATTCTTTAATATTGAAATTTTATTAAAGGTAGATGTTGCTATTTTTAACGCACTCCAAAATATTGCTCTATTCATTGGTTTAGCTATAGTAATTACACCTAATTTTTCAACCTTTTCAGAAACTTCATTATAAATATCTGTTTTAACAACTAAAATTGCTTGTCCTATTCCATTTGATACTATATTGCTGGCAAATTCATCCCCAAATTCATCTACTAACGGCGCATTAATAATGCACAAATCAAAATCTCTTTCTACTAAAAGTCTTCTTGCTTCTCCACCATTTGTTACAGTGACGATTTCCTCATAAGAATTTTGAGAGAGCATTTCAGTAAAAAAGGTTATACCTTTTTTACTACTTGATACAATTAATACACTATCTATAAAAATCGCCCCCTTATACCAGCTTAAATACACTCAAAATACATTTTTTTTATTTCTTCTTTATTTTCCGAACTAATATATTGGTTGTATTCTTCTTCCTTTAAACAAATATATTTACTTAAAACCTCTTCACCTATTGTATTTTTTATGAATTCACTATTTTTTGCAATATCAATGGCTTCCTTAATATTCTCTGGTAATTTTTCTATATTATTTGTTATTTTTTCATTAGCTGTATACAAATTCTCATTTACTTCATCTGATAATATTAAATTATTTTCAATTCCATAAAGCCCCGCACTAATAATTAACGAAAATGCTAAATATGGATTAATTGCTGAATCAGGTGATCTTAACTCCATCCTCATCTTTTCACCTGTTGCTGCTGGTATTCTAATAAGTTGTGAGCGATTTTGATGTGACCATGAAATATATTTAGGTGCTTCAAATTTTCCAAAACGCTCATAAGAGTTTATTATAGGATTTAAAAATAATGTAATTTCTTTTATTTTATCTAAAATTCCAGCAATAAAACTTTCTACTTCCTTTGAGTATTCATTATTATTATTTCTAAATATATTTAAACCATTCTTTGAAATAGAAATATTTATATGAAGTCCATTTCCACTCTTATTTTCTAATGGCTTAGGAATAAATGATGCAAAAAGCCCATTTCTCGCTGAAATCGCCTTTACAACAGATTTAAATGTTAAAAAATTATCTGCAGCAGTTAATGAATCACTGTATTTAAAATCAATCTCATTTTGTCCTGGTCCTTGTTCATGATGTGAACTTTCTGGTTTTATTCCCATTTCTTCTAAACAAAGGCATATTTCACGTCTTATATTTTCTCCCTTATCAATTGGTGCAATATCTAAATATCCCCCATTATCATGTGGTACTGTTGTTGGATCACCATTTTCATCTGTTTTAAACAAATAAAATTCACATTCTGTTCCAATATAAGGCGTATATCCTTTTGAAATGCACTTCTTAATAGTATTTTTTAATATGTTTCTACTATCATATTCAACATTTTTCTTTTCTGGTGTCTTTATATCACAAAAGAACCTAACAACCCTTCCTTGTTGAGGCCTCCATGGAAGCACATTTAATGTACTTGGATCTGGAAATAATAACAAATCTGATTTTGACACATCAGCAAATCCTTTTATTGCAGATGCATCAAAAGAAATACCTTCATTAAATGCCCTTTCTAATTCATCTGGCATTATAGAAATATTTTTTTGAGTCCCAAAAAGATCACAGAAAGCAAGTCTAATAAATTTTACATCATTTTCTTCGACAAACTCTAAAACTTCCTTAATTGAATACGCCATACCTTATACCCCCTAATTGTAACTAAGAATATACAATATCTTTTCACTTGAGTATCTATCCATATAGTCTACTTATAATTCACTATTAATAGATATTCTATTTTATTTATAAAAATAACTATTCCCAATATAAAAGACGCTCATCAAATAATTTTCAAAGTCTACAATCACACATAAGAAAATTTCTTATGTAACATCCTTTTCTAAAGTAAAAGTTGCAAGTTTGACTAAATTAATATTATTTTAATCTCACTTGTGATTAATAGTATTAAAATTTATTTGATGAACGCCTTTGTTCATTTCTAATATTATACATTATAACTTTTTTTTAATCAATAAGTTAATTTTTAAAATAATTTTAGTTTTTTTACAAAAAAGTATTTACATTTTTATTTTTCAGGCATATAATACTTACATAAACAGCAAAGGCGCTGTGGACTATTAAATGTCCACAGTGCCTTTTTTTATTAAAAGGGGGCAATTATTATGAAAGATATACCAAATTTATTTGGAAGTTTAGTTTTTAATGATAGCGTAATGAAAGCAAGATTACCTAAAGAGACTTATAAAGCTTTAAAAAACACTATAGCAGCAGGAAAACACCTTGATTTAGAAGTTGCTAATGTTGTTGCCAATGCTATGAAAGATTGGGCAATAGAAAAAGGAGCAACACATTATACTCATTGGTTCCAACCTATGACTGGTGTTACTGCTGAAAAGCATGATAGCTTTATATCACCTGATAAAGATGGAAATATCATAATGGAATTTTCCGGAAAAGAACTTGTTCAAGGTGAACCTGATGCTTCAAGCTTTCCATCCGGTGGACTTAGAGCAACTTTTGAAGCTAGAGGTTATACCGCTTGGGATCCGACTTCATATGCATTTATAAAAGATGGTACTTTATGTATTCCTACTGCCTTTTGTTCATATAGTGGTGAAGCATTAGATAAAAAAACTCCTGTTTTACGTTCAATGCAAGCTTTAAATAAACAAGCTTTACGTATATTAAAATTATTTGGTAAGACTAACGTAAAAAAAGTCATTACTACTGTTGGACCTGAACAAGAGTATTTCCTTGTCGATAAAGAAATGTATGAAAAAAGACCTGATTTAGTTTATTGTGGTAGAACTTTATTTGGTGCAAGACCTCCTAAAGGACAAGAAATGGAAGATCATTATTTCGGCACTATAAAGCCTAGAGTTTCTGCATATATGAAAGACCTTGAAGAAGAACTTTGGAAGCTTGGTGTACTAGCTAAAACAAAACACAATGAGGTTGCTCCTGCACAACATGAGCTTGCTCCTATATTTACTACTACTAATATAGCAACAGATCATAATCAACTTACAATGGAACTTATGAAATCTATAGCAAACAAACATGGACTTGCTTGTTTACTTCATGAAAAACCTTTTGCCGGTGTAAATGGTAGTGGTAAGCATAATAACTGGTCAATTTCTACAGATACTGGAGTTAATCTTTTAGAGCCTGGTGATACTCCATCTGAAAATGCACAATTTTTATTATTCTTAACAGCAGTTATAAAAGCTGTTGATGATTATCAAGATTTATTAAGAGTATCAGTTGCAAGTGCAGGAAATGACCATAGACTTGGTGCAGATGAAGCTCCACCTGCTATAGTATCAATGTTCCTTGGAGATGAGTTAACTAATATTATTACTTCAATTGAAAACGGAACAGCTTATACAGATAAATGTAAGAGCCAAATGGAAATTGGTGTTCGTGTATTACCAAAATTCTTTAAAGATACTACTGATAGGAATAGAACTTCTCCATTTGCATTTACAGGTAATAAATTTGAATTTAGAATGTTAGGTTCTGCTTTCTCAATAGCAGGTCCAAATATAATCTTAAATACTATTGTTGCTGAAGAACTTAGCCAATTTGCAGATGTTCTTGAAAAGAGTAATAATTTTGATGAAGATTTAAATACACTTATAAAGAATACAATTAGAGATCATAAAAGAATTATATTTAATGGAAATAACTATAGTGATGATTGGATTGAAGAAGCAGAAAAGAGAGGACTTTTAAACTTAAAAACTACTCCTGATGCTCTTCCATACTTCATTCATAGTAAAAATGTTGAATTATTTACTAAACATCATGTATTTTCTGAAACTGAATTGTATTCAAGATATGAAATATTGATGGAAAATTATTGTAAAACTATCCACATTGAAGCTCTTACAATGATTGATATGGTTAAAAAGAATATAATTCCTTCAATATTAAAATATCAAGGTGACATTGCACAAATAGCAAATAGCAAAAAGCAATTAAACCCAGCTATTCAATGTGAGCTCGAAGAAAAATTACTTTCTAATATTTCAAGATTAGGTAATTATCTTTACGCTAAACTAGATACTTTAGAAAGTTCAGTTTTGAACGCTAAAAATCATACTGATTTACTTGAAATGGCAAAGTACTATAGAGAATCAATATTTATTAATATGCAACACTTACGTGGTGTAGTAGACGAACTTGAAACATTAGTAGGAAAAGATTATTGGGGACTTCCTACTTATGGTGACCTATTATTTGGTGTTAATTAAATATTATTAATACACAATGGCGTGTAATTTTACATTTGGTCAATTATCCATAGTAAAATACACGTCATTTTTTAATAACATTTAATATGTAAATTAAAATTCTAAACACAAGTTATAAGCAATATTAAAAATAAATTTTGATATTTAAAATTTAATAAACTTTATACTAAAATACTTATTTTTAACTCTACTCCTTATTTCTTTATTAATTTAAAATTACCAATTAATTTTTAAAACCTTACTGCTAATTATCAATGATTTATATTTTATATTTACTTGTAACTTGTTACTTATAAAAAGGGGGAATATTTATGTATTCATCATTAGATACAATTTGGACTTTACTAGGAGCTGCATTAGTATTTTTTATGCAAGCAGGCTTCGCTATGGTAGAAACAGGATTTACTAGAGCAAAAAATGCCGGAAATATTATAATGAAAAATTTAATGGATTTTGCCATTGGTACAGTTGTATTTTGGTTCATTGGCTTTGGAATAATGTTTGCAGGTGATGGTTCTTTTATAGGCGGATTAGATTTCTTCATAAGAGGTGACTATAGCAGTTCTATTCCAACTAGCGCTTTTGTAATATTCCAAACTGTTTTTTGCGCTACTTCTGCTACTATAGTTTCAGGAGCAATGGCAGAAAGAACTAAATTCTCTGCTTATTGTGTTTATAGTTTAATTATAAGTGCACTTATTTATCCTATATCAGGTCATTGGATTTGGGGCGGTGGATTCCTATCTCAAATGGGATTCCATGATTTTGCTGGTTCTACAGCTGTCCATATGGTTGGTGGGGTCGCAGCATTAGTTGGTGCCAAAATACTAGGCCCTCGTATTGGAAAATATTCTAAGGATGGAAAAGCTCGCGCAATCCCTGGTCATAGCCTAACATTAGGTGCTTTAGGCGTATTTATACTTTGGTTTGCATGGTTTGGATTTAATGGTTGTTCTACAGTTTCTATGACAGGTGATTCTTCTATATTAACTGCAAGTAGTGTCTTTGTAACTACAAATATTGCTGCCGCAACTGCAACTGTAGCAGTTATGCTAATAACTTGGGTCAGATATAAAAAGCCTGATGTTTCAATGACTTTGAATGGCTCTTTAGCTGGTCTTGTTGCAATAACAGCCGGATGTGATGTAGTATCACCTGTAGGTGCTTTCTTTATAGGACTTTTTGCCGGATTTGCTGTAGTATTCGCTGTTGAATTCATAGAGAAAAAGCTTAAAATAGATGATCCAGTTGGAGCGATCGCTGTACATGGTGTATGCGGGGCCCTTGGTACAATATTAACAGGTTTATTTGCACTTGATGATGGATTATTTTATGGTGGTGGATTTAAATTCTTAGGCACTCAAATCTTAGGTGTTTTATGTGTTATAGCTTGGGTTGTAGTTACTATGACTATTATCTTCTTAATAATAAAGAAAACTATCGGTCTTCGTGTATCTGCTGAAGAAGAGCTTGAAGGTCTTGATAAAAAAGAACATGGTCTTGAAAGTTGTTATGCAGACTTTATGCCTGTTTCTCTTGGCTCTTTAGCTGCAATTTCACCTACTAAAGTAATTGATACTCAAGAAGATACAGTTCCTGTAGTTTATAATACTTCTAAAACTGATGCCAAATTTACTAAAGTTGTGGTTATAACTAAACAAGATAGATTTGAGAGTCTAAAAATAGCTTTGGATAATCTTGGTATTACAGGTATGACTGTAACGAATGTTTTAGGATATGGTATGCAAAAGGGATCTACTGATTACTATAGAGGTACACCTCTTGAAGTTACATTATTACCTCAATTAAAAGTAGAAATGGTGGTATGTAAAATTCCTGTTGATGTAGTTGTTAAGGTTATAAAAAATGTTCTTTATACTGGTAAAATTGGTGATGGTAAAATATTTGTTTATGATGTTGAAAATGTAATAAAAATAAGGACTAACGAAGAAGGCTACGATGCGCTTCAAGACGACAACTAAAGTTATTTACAAACAATGGTGATATTCGAAATTTGATAATATCATCCTGAAATATATTATTATAGTTAATGCTTTTGCTACATTTAATAACTATACTTATAGCAAAAGCATTAACTTTTTTATACTTTTAGTAAATATCGTAAATGTCGGAAAACTCTATATTACATTTTTCTACTTTATTTATAGCATTAGTTGTAATTATTTTTTCTTCAGCGCTATTATCTATAGTTTTCACTGGTAACTTAAGTATAAATTCCGTTCCTATTCCTTGCTCACTATAGACATTTATTTCTCCCCCATGCATTTCTATCAATGACTTAACTAATGATAAACCAATTCCACTACCTTCACACTTTCTAGTTAAACTACTATCTACTTGTACAAATCTATTAAATATAGCACCTACTTTTTCTTTTGGTATTCCTATTCCACTATCCTTAATTGACACCACGATAAATTCTTCATCACTAGTCAAATCCACATCAATTTTTCCATTTTTATTAGTATATTTTGTTGCATTTGATAAAAGATTTAACATTATTCTTTCTATTTTATCTGGATCACACGCAATTATTTTCTCTTCTATATCTGTATCAAATGTTAATTTAATTCCCTTATTTTCAATATATGAAGCCACAGATAAAGTAATATCTTCAATTATGTTTACTATATTGTGATTTTCTAAGTTTATTTTATAATACCCTGAATCTATCTTAGTCATATCAATAAGATTATTAGCAAGTCTTAATAGTCTATACGAATTTTGCTTTATAGACTTAATGTATTTATCTAAATCTACATCATCTGCTACGGTAATTTTTTCGTTACTTATATATGTATTAATTAATTGTATAGTAGCTAAGATTATGTTTAATGGTGTTTTAAATTCATGGGATATATTTGCAAAAAATTCATTTTTTATACTTTCCAATTGTAAGGCCTTTTCAAAAAATTCATTTCTATTTTCCGCTATTTTTTGTTGTGTTATATCTTTTCCTGTAACCATATATTGATTCTTATCAGGATTATATTTTCCATTCCAACTAATCCATTTTATTTTACCATCTTTACATTTAAATCTATGTTCAAAATTTTTATCTTTATATCCAACCTTATATTTTAAGGAATTAGCCTTAATAATTACATCTTCTAAATCATCCTCATGAATAACGCTAGCATAATTCATTTTCAACAATTCTTCTTCTTCCCAGCCTAATATTTTATTCCATCTTCCATTAACTTTAATGAATCTAGAATCTTTATCTATAATAGCCATTAAATCCGCTGCTATTTCTAGAAAATTTTGCAGTTCTCTTTCTAATTTTTTTCTATTTTCAAATTCATGCTTTAACTGCAACGATAGCTTTTCCTTCTTAATTAATGTTGCAATTTGATTACATAAAAAATTTATATAATCATTATTAATTTGTTTATTTAAATTTAACTCTCTATATCCAAGACAAAGCAATCCTAATATCTCATTATCAAACTCTACCTTATATACTCCATAATATTTTAAATATTTCTCTGTTCTAACTCTTTTATCAATAAAACTTTGTATATTATTTATTTCTTGTATTTTACCAAACTCACCAGTATGCATATCACTATAAAATTTTTCCCTATTTACATGTACTTCATCTATATTGGCTAAAGTCTCATCAGATAGCCCTACCTTTAAAAATGGAATTAATTTTTCATTATCATCATCATATAACCAAATACTTATACTATCTGCATTCAAAAATGATATAAGTTCACTATCTATATTTAACAATCTTTTAGATTCTAAAATATCATTATTATATATATCATTTTTAACAGTAGATAATTTATTATGCCTATATACGATTTGTGATTCCAAATTTTTAGTTAGAGTAATATCCTTAGAAAAACCACTAATATATTCTACCTCCCCTACTTTGTTTAAAATAGGAATAAAATGAGTTCTATTCCACCTTTTTACTCCATTATCAACTATACATTCCTCTTTTAAATTTTGTTTCTTAGTTGTTATAACTAACTTATCATTATCCATTATATTTTTTAAGTTATCACCTTTGAAGAAATCTGATGTTAATTTACCAATCATATCTTCCTTTTTAACACCTAAGCTTTGGGCAAATATTTTATTTACATATCTATATCTTCCATTTAAATCTTTTATCCAAATCTTAAAACTAATTCTATCTAAAGCTTTCTTTAATATGTCTTCACTATCAAATCTCTCCTTAAATACTAAAAAGACTAGATTTTCAGAATTTATATTTTGCCAATATCCCCGCACTAATACTTTTATTTTTTGTTTTTGTTTTGAAATTACTTCATATAATGTTTCTTCCTCAATAAAACCTTTAATTGATACATCATTAGCAAAAAGATTATAAATATTTATTTCTTCTATTTCCTCTATGGTATAATTTAATTTATTAAGTAAAGCTTCATTGCAATATTTTATTAACCCTTTATTGTTAACAACTAAAATATAGTCATCTAATTTATCTAAAAATTCCTTCATTTCATCCCCCATAAAATTTCAAATAAGCTACTTATATTAATATCAATATTTAATTATATACTATTTTACTATAATTTATTAATATAAACATAATTTTATATTTAAATAAAAAAATAGCAACTCAAAATTTAAATTTTTTTACTGTATTGCTATTCTTAAATCAATATATATTAAAAACAACAATATTAACTTTAAATCTTAATTTGCTACTTTAAAAACTATAATTTAATTTTTATATTTTAACAGCTATTTTTCTTTACTAAGCTCAATTTGATAATCTCTAACACTCTCTATTGCCCTAATAAAACTTTCTCCTTCATTAAGATTTATATATAACAGACATGAAACTGTATTGCCTTTCTCACTAATTCTAGTTGTAATTCTAAAATGATCCTCTAACTCTTTAATATCCATTTTATATATTAAATCTAAATGTACTACTTCACCATCAATTTTTACATTTATATTATCTTTTTCTATTAAAATATTAACATTTCTTCTTGTTCTTCCTTCTGATATATTTCCAAATTTAGTGAAAGTATAAGACGCACCATCATAGTCGAATCTATTACTCTCTTTTAACTTTTCTAATATATATTGTCCATTTTCTTTAGCTTTTAAAAATTCATCTTCTTCATAAAAATAATACTTTCCTAAATAATCTAGTGTGTATGTTTTAAATATATTACTATTACTCTCCATACTAATTACCATCCTATAATATTTATAATTAGTATTTGCTAAAATCATAAACATTAAACCTATAAAGAAGGTACTTCTACAGACATATCCTTTGTATTATTTTCTTTCTTATTTTCTCCAATATAAAAATCCCCACTATTTAAAATTTCACAATAATAATATTTTTTATTATTTTTAGTATAATAGTGATCTCCCTCTTCACTATCTGCTCCACTAACTGCTAATACACTCTTATTTTTCCCATTATTAAGAGGTTCTTTTAACTCTTCTACTTCAAACTTCATGTAAGTTAATATACTGTAAATACATTTTATAATTTCTTCTTCATTGCTTCGCTTTAAAGTTAATATTTCTATAATTCCCTCGAAGCTCTTGTCATCTTCTAAAATTTTAATACTATTGAATAATGAAAATACTACTGCAATTCTTTGCTTATTAGTTAACTCTTTAACTTTACAAGCATTATCTATCTGATTAGCTAACTCATAAATACACCTATTATAGTCATAATTATTTAACTTGACTTCTTCTCTCTTTTTATATCCTATAATAATCTTTGCTTCAAAGCTAATAGGTTCTTCCACTCCTAATGGGTCAATATTATATTTCCATTTAATGTTCCTATACTTGTATATATTTTCTTCTTTTATATGATTTTTAACTTTTTTATATCTCTTATCTATTGCTTTAGTCTTTATATGTTTTACTTCTTTTTTCTTGAAGTTTTTAAACCCAAATAAAACCAAAAAAATAGCTAATACGTAAATTCTTATATCATATATTTTAAATATGCTTAAAACTATTATCATTATTGTAATTATTAATTTTGCACCTAAATTTAACGAATTTAATCCTTTGTTATATTTCTCCATATAAAAATCTATTTTCTCATATATATCTTTATCTTTTTTTATATATAACACTCTTTGTAAAATATAGATAAAAAACCTTAAAATAGCGAAAATATAAATTACAATTAAAACATATATAATTGATGTTAATATTACATTTATATTTTTACTTATTAAAAATGCTATTATTTGAATTATTTTTATATCAGGTATCTTTATTTGAGGCATTGATATTATATAATTTGCAATACTTTCACTCCATATATAAACAATATTATTTAATGGAATTATATATAATAATATTATTAAAATTAAAGCTGTAAAAGTCATCATTTTATCTTCCCCCCTTCTACATTTAAAAAAGGAGTTATCTTGGATAAATTAATTCCTAAAGTTAAATTCACTAATGATATACAGTTTGTATATATATCCTTATCTTCTACATTTATTAATTTATATCTATTTAACTTATTCATTATAATTTCTCTATTATCTTTTATAAACTCTCCTGAGCCTATAAATAATTTATGACTTTCTAATTGGTAATCATTATTATATTGAAGTAATTCCTTAGACTTTATCAATGCCTTATCTATCCAATCTGATACCTCGTTTTCCAAATTATCTTCCCATTTTATTCTTATATATTCATAAAAATCTATATTAGTATATTCTGCTGTAATATTATTTGAAAACTCTTTTAAATAATCTCTCACTTTTATTTCTTTAAGTTCATCATAATTATTTAATTGGCCTATAAATCTTGAATATATTGCCCAAATATCACATTTTTTAGATTCATAAAATTTTCTTCTATCATTATAATTAAACAAATCTGTAACTAATACTTCGATTTTATCTTCACTTCTATTTTTAAAATCCTCTGTATTTACTCTCATTTTCTTTAAATTTTCAATTGCTTCATCTATTCCCTTAATTTTCATCTCTATATGTTCTTTAATAAAGTCATAATAATCTGAAATTTGTTTACCAATATATTTTTTTAATAATTTGCCTTCATTTAAATAAATGTTTTCAATACATCTATCTATAAATCTAATAAAATTTTTATCTATACTTATATATTCAATTGAGATAAAAAACAATATTAAAAATAACAATATTACAGATATAATAATTTTACTTGAAGCTTGTAAAAATGTTATATGATTCATAACCAATAGTAAAAAGTATATGTTAAAACAAATAATTAATAAAATCTTAAATATGCTTCCATAAAAATTTGGATAATTATTTATTCTTTCTTTTAATTCATCTTTATAGTTTATAGTATCTATTTTATTTTCATACAAATACTCTAAGGTTTCATTATTTATCTTTTCCTTCAATGACTTAAGAAAATTTTTACCTTCTAACAAACTATAATTACTTACTATAGACTTTAAATCTTTATCAATATACTTCAAACTATTATCATATAATATCTTTTTCCTATTAGTTACAATCTTTTTCACTTGCTTAAGATAATCATTTTTTATATTAGATTCTAAACTCTCTAGTGCTCCTTCAAACATTTCAGCATTTCTATTCCAAATCTTATTTTTCTGCAATTTTATATCATATTTTTCCGGAACTATAAGACTTGGCTTGTCCCAAGTTTTTATGGGCATATTTTCCCCAAAATGTTTAAAAACCTTTTTTCCGTTTAATATATCATAGCTCGAATACAATGTGAAATCTAAATTATCTTCGAATTTTATAGCATGATCTACTAAATCATTTATTAAATAGCTTGAAAATTCCTCTTTAATCTTATCCTTGAATATAGTTAAAGAAGAAATTCCTATAGTTCCTACTTTAAACTCACCTTCATTTTTTAACAATCTCTTGTTATATACAGAAAGTAGTGGTTCTTCTGATGGTAATATAGTTAAGTAAGTTACTATTGATATTATATATTCAAGCTCTTCTTTTTTTACTCTTAATCCATCATTAGCTACAGTATGAGTTATATACATCTTAGAATTAATATTTATCATATTGTTCTTATCACTTATTAGTTCTATTGATGATTTTAATTTATTGATTCCACCTATAACTGCATCTTCTGAATACAACCATTCTTTGTCTAACATTGGCAATACAAATAATGTTACTCCATAGTTCTTTTCTCTATCTACAACACAATAATTTAAATTAAACAGTATTTCTATTAACTCATTTACTGGGAATTTCGAGTCATAAACATCCCAATATAAAAATATATTAATATTTATATTTGAAGTATTTTCAGTTCTTATTTTATATCCTAAATCTACTAACTTATTAATACTTCTTGCACATAATAACTTTTCATCTATTATACGTTGAATATCTAATTTACAATTTTCTAATTTATCTATGTTATAGAGTTCTATTACATCTCTTAAATATTTAGGTGTATCTAATAGCATATCATCTAAAAAATTTAGGGCCTTTTTTGCAGAAGGCCCTACAGAAATTACAATACTTGGTTTAAAAATTTCATTCATTTCAATTACCACTTTTTAAATGAATTTTGAAATCTCAATTTTTCATATGCTATAAAATCACCATTTTTATTTTCTATTAAACTATTATCACTTACTTTAACTTCTTCTTTCTTATAGCTACCTATATACTTTTTTTGTGATTAAATAATTCTTCCTTTGTATATATCTTTTCAACATTATTTATATAATCGCATACATCCTTAGATAAATTTATATTTTTACTTAAGTTATCTATAAATTGTTTTTCATCCTCTCCTATAATTAAATCTTCATCTATGTTTGATATATTATTAACTTCTTCTAAAGATTCAATTTCAACATTTTCTATTGGTAAACAATATGGTGATTTATATCTAAATACAAATTTATTATCTTCTCTTATTAAATTATTTATATATTTACCACCAACTTTTATTACACTTCCATATGCTTGAGATAATGTATATTCTCTAAATAATTCATCTACATCCTTAACTAAATCATCAAGTCCTATATATTTTTCATCTAAATGAAGTGGATATGTTTGATCTGCTAAAAGTTTTAAATAAAATTGTTTATAATGATGAACCTCTGGCAAATATGCTGCACAAGCGCCCATAGTAATATGAATTACATCAATTGAATATGGATTAGAAGTTTCAACATATCTTGCTTGTCTCGATTTTTCCCCCATTTGACTTCTTATCCATTTATCTATTTCCTCATTTGGCTTTATAGTAAATCCATTAGTTATATTTTCATCTCTAACAGATCCTATATAATAACATTCTGTCCACGAAACTTCTGGATTTTTAATTGCAGACCAAAATGGCTTTGAAAGTTTTGCTGTTATATCAAGCTCTTCTTTTATATAGCTTGTAGAATCTTTATTATTAGCCTCTGCATTCTTTCTTAATATTTCAATTATTGTATCATTTTTAATTTTATCTTCAGTATCAACCTTATATTTACATAATCTTAACAGCCCTTCAGTATTATCCCTAATCAATGATAATATATTTAGATTCTCCTCAATCTTTAATTCATTATTAAATACCTCATTTATATTACTGCTTGTCATCATTTGATTTATAATTCCAACTAAATGTTTACCATAAGTACTTTCATAATGCTCTTTATAAAATTCCTCTGATACCATTTCTCTTGAAATTATATTTCCACCATATTTTTTATTAGCTTGATTCATTATTCTTTGTAATTCTCTTTCTATTTGAGGTTTATATTTATGAATATTAGTTCTTATAAAATCTATATCATCTAATTGTCTTTTAATGACATCAGTAACTAAATTAGATATACTATTAGTGATATAATAGTTATTTTTATTACCATTTTCCTTTACAAAAGTATTTACTTCACTTTTACATGAATTTAACCTTTTTTCTGCTGATTCTTTTTTCGACTTTCTTGCCTTATTATAATCTGCTATAGCTGATTTTATATTTTTATCAATTGTGTTAACACTTATAGAGGTATTACCATTTTCTATGCTATCAACCTCTACCTTTAAATTATTACTTACACGCTTTAAAATATTAGCTAATCCTAATAATCCATAAGTTGTTGCTTTTTCATTTACATATTCACTTAACACTTTAGTTATATCTTCTTTATTTTTTTCAAAATTACTTTCCCATAGTATACGTTTTTCTTCTACCTTTTTTTCTAAGTTATTCATTTTACTTAAAGCTTCAGATAACTCTCCACAACTAGCATCCTTTATTTTAAATGAATTTTCATTTACGAAATAATTATTTCTATCTATTTTATCATTAATATTTTTTATTACTTCTTCTACTTCTTCATCTATATTACTATTGCTTTTATTATAAAGACCTTGTAATATATCTAAAGCTAATCTATAAGAACAGTACTTCTTTATATTATCAACAGGTATTTCCATTGATGATGATGAAAATGTACTAAAATGTCTATCTCTCTTCAAAATTGGATCTTTATCTTTACAAATAAAATTTGCATAGTCTGCTCTTAACTGAGAACCTAATTTTGTTCCAATTTCATGGAATAACTGTAATGAACAAAGATCATATATATTTTCTATACTAGTTAACACTCCACCATTTTCATTTTTATTTTCAACAAGATAACAAATATCTAATAATCTCTTTTCAAGAACTATTTCTCCTATATTGTTATATTTAAATCTATATCTTTCATCATTTGGATTTTTTATTGAAGCCATATAAAATTCTAGTTCTTTTAAGGCTG
The DNA here is from genome assembly GCF_021412605.1 of Clostridium celatum. Lineage (NCBI taxonomy): Bacteria > Bacillati > Bacillota > Clostridia > Eubacteriales > Clostridiaceae > Clostridium > Clostridium celatum. The sequence goes on along the minus strand of NZ_JAJKGM010000007.1, from coordinate 93,312 downwards.
CATAACAATTTGCCTTACTTCTATTTTGAGCATCTAAATCTGATGATAATTTATCATCATAACAACTTTCTAATGTGAACATTCCAATTAAATTAGTATTATCTCTATTAAATATTTTAGATAACATTACTGATACATCTAAAAAAGTTCCACATCCTGTTCCTCCTGCTAATGAACCTACTATATACACCTTATGCCTACCCATATTTTCTAAATAAGCAGCTCCTACTTCTGTAAGAACCTTATATAAATCTACTAGACTATTTTTAGCTGAATTTAAGGTATCATATACAAGCTTTGAATTTTTACATAAATATAACCTTCCTATAGGCCTCATAAGTCCTGCCCCTTGGTCTGTAGAAGTAAAAAAATCTGGAATTATAGGTGGATTTTTAGGTAACCACTGAAAATTAGGATTATTATATGCCCAATCTAATGTTGATTTTATGCCCTCATTAAATCTTAATTGACACTTTTCGTTGTTCTCTATATCATCATCTAAAAAAGATTTTAAATCAGTATCAATAACTAAATATCTTATAGGTAAACTTTCTCCATTATATTTTTTAGCAAATAAATTTTTTAACCTTTTAACAATTTGGAAGCCTGTCCCTCCTAAACCTATAACTAAAGTAGGTAATATATCCTTTGGAATGTCATTTTTCATAATATTTTCCTCCCTAATATTAAACTTAAATTTATTATTTTACTTCTTTAGTTTTATAAAGTATTTAATTAACTAGTATTTTTACTTATTTATCTAAAGCACTTCATATTTTAATTCTATAACTAATTAACTTATAAACAGTCCAATATTAAAAATCTATATTAATTACTTTTTTCCCTACTTTATATGGAATAGTTATTCCTGGCTCATATTTTATTTTTTGATTATTTGTATCATCATTTATTTCTTCAATAGTGTTGTACTCAACATAAAACATATTATCTTTATTTTTATAACTATAAAGTCCTTGAATTAACTTAGGTCTATTTTGGTATTTATTCACAAACTCAAAATATCCAAGTGCATTCTCCTCTTCTTCATCTAAATACAATAATTCTTTTTTGTTATTAATATTTAAATAAAGCCTTCTATTTTTACTTGATAAGTACCCCTCACCTATATTCCTATATATCCCATTTGGATTTATCTTATATTCAAAACTTACAGAAATACACGTTTCTTCTACTTCTAATTTATATCTTTTCATTAAAGCTTTATATACTAAAAATCCTAATAAAATTAAAGTTACTATTGGAATTACCAAATATAAAAATACCTTTAACAACTTTTCAAGTATAAATCCTAATGACGTATTTACATTTAAATTTGTTTTTAAACTTTCCGTAACCTCTATTCCATTATCAGTTTTAAAAAATAACTCTAAGTTTTTTTCCTTTTTATTTGGTATTATAGTAGTAGTTATAATTCCTTTTTCTTCTTTACTTATATTAAAACTACCTATTTGTTCATTATCTTTATCAAAAATTAATACATTTGTGTTTTTATTAATTATTGATTTATCCAATATATTTAAAGCTATATTAGCTTCTTTCCCCACTATAATTCCACTATCACTTATAACGTTTTTATTTAATTTTTTTTCTTCTTCAGCCTTTACAATTTCATCATTATCTAAAATACTTAAAATTATTCTCTCCTTATTATTGACCTTTAAATTAATCATAGGTAAAGGATATGCAAAAAGCTCTGTGTTTTCTTCATTCTTACCTCTTATATTTGCATAATACTTTATATCATCTGTTCCATTTATTTTAAATTCTGCAAATAATATATTTCCATTAGCTTCTAAAGGTATTTTTTCAGTTTTCCCACCTTGATTTACTATGACTTCCCCACTTATATTACTTACTTTTGTATTATCTTTTAATTCAATTTCAATTCTTAAACTCTCATCTTCTGTTATTTCTTCTTTAATATTCTTATAATAAAATGCAGGATAATCATTTATATTAATAATCATTTCTAATACAGCAATTATTCCATTACTTTTATCCTTTGCTATATATCTAATTACATTTTCACCCTCTTCTTTACCTAAAAAAGAATAATTAAATATTCCCTCTTCTTCAGTAGGATTTATGATATCACCATTATTACAAACTATAAATGTACCATCATCAATTTCATTATTGCCAGCATCTATACTTAATTTCATATCTATTGGTATATTTTTAGGTACACTTATATATTTATTAAATTGATTTACTACATTAAGCTTAGCCTTACTTTTAAATTGAACAATTACAGAACTTATTTCTTCTCCAATGCTTTCTATTTTCAAAACACTTGATGTGTTATTATCTAACGTAAATCTATATACTTCATACATATTGCCTGTCTTTGTTGGGTTTATCAAAGTATTATTTAATTTAACATTTATTTGTGGCTTTTTATTATCACAAGCTGCAACATTTATTATAATTTCTTCTGCAAAAGAGCTTAATGTAATTTCCTTCATTTTCTCACTATCTGTTGTGTAATTTTCTATCACTGAAAAATCACTTTCTCCACCAATTATTGCTGTTAATGATTCAAAAAGCTTATTAGCACTTTTTCCATCTCTAAATAAACCACCTGTATTAGTAGCAATTTTACTTAAAAACTCCTCATCTACATCATTAGATAGTGCAATGGTATTAACTTTTATATTTGCTTTAGATGCATCATCTATCAAATTATTAAGTTCTTGAATATGTTCATCTGTAATACCTTCTATTGGCTCTTCCTTTCCATCAGACAATATTATTATACTTTTACTTTCTGCAGTTTCATTTAATTCATCTATTGCCTTTTTTAAACCATCCTTTACATTTGTTCCTTGTTCATCCATTGTAACTTCATTTAACTCTTTTTTTACTTCATCTAAATCTTTATTTTCTTGCAAACCTTTCAACACAGTTACCTTTGTTCCAAAGGTTATTATGCTAATATTAACTTCACTTTCTCTTATGGTATCCAAAACCATACTTCCTGCAACCTTTGCTAAATCCCCAATCTTAGTTTCTGGATTATTCATACTTCCTGAATTATCTAAAAGTATAACTATATTTTTTCTATTATCCTCTGCTAATACTTTAAAACCTTCAAGATTACTTATAATTAAAATTACAATAATTATTATAAGTAAACTTCTTTTATACCATTGAGTTTTATTTTTAAGCATAATTATCCCTCCTATCAAAAAGGCTTTGCTATTTAATCTTATGTTGAGTTATTAAAATTAATTACAATTTTATTTTATTTGTTTAAACTTTCTTTTTATTGGTAATAATATTAACGAAAGTAATCTTGCTTGGAGTAATAAGTCCAATGCCATTACTCACATACCTTAACAAAAGAGGTTATGCAAAATTAATTGCATAACCTCTTTTATTTATCCACCAATTTGTCCTTGTAATCCTTCTTTTAAAACTACCTCTAATAACACTTCCATTTGTTCTGCAGTTGGAGGTTTTATTTCACCTAAATAGTATTTCCTACTAAGGCCAACATATTTATCTTCCCCCATACGATGATATGGAAGAAGGTGTAGTTTTTTAACTCCAGGCAAACTTTTTGCAAATCTTGCAATCTCTTTGATTTCTTCTTTTGTATCATTAAATGTTGGTATAACTGGAACCCTTATAATTAAATTTGCAGTTGATTCTGCAATTATTTTTGCATTCTCTAGGACAACTTTATTATCTTTTCCAATAAATTTTTTATGTTTATCAACATTCATATGCTTTATATCCATTAAAACAGTATCAACATATGGTATAATACTCTTTATTACACTGCTTTTAACTCCAGCTGCGGTTTCTATAGCTGTATTTATACCATTTTCTTTACATACTTGTAATAACGCTTTTACAAACTCTGGTTGACACATACATTCGCCACCTGACAAAGTTATTCCCCCACCAGAACGTTTATAATATGGTCTATCTTGCTCTATCTTCTCTAGTATTTCTCTAACAGTTACATCTCTTCCTATTATTTTACTCTTTCCATTAATAATCATTTCTTGAATATCATAATTTTGTGATTCAGGGTTACAACACCATTTACATTTAAAAATACATCCTTTTAAAAATACTATAGTTCTAATTCCTGGACCATCATGAATAGAAAACTTTTGTATATCAAATATTCTTCCTTTTACATCTAAAATATTCATAATCACTTCACCTAATCCTTAAAATGATTTTTGTTCTGTTCGATTTATAATATCATCTTGAAGTGAGCGAGATAATGATGTAAATAAAGCACTATAACCAGCAACTCTAACAACTAATGTCTTATATTTTTCTGGGTACTTTTGTGCATCTAATAACATTTCTTTACTTACTACGTTAAACTGTATATGGCTTCCTTTCTGATCGAAATATCCCCTAATAAAGCTAACAAATGCCTCCAAACCTGTTACTCCATTTAAAACTGATGGATGGAATTTTTGATTAAATAAAGTTCCGTTAGATGCGATTCCATGGTCTATCTTTGCAACAGAGTTAGCAGCTGCTGTTGGTCCATTTATATCTCTTCCTGCTGCCGGTGATACACCATCTGCTATAGGCCTATATGCTAATCTTCCATCAGGTGTTGCTCCAGTTTGTGCTCCTAGTGGTACATTTGCTGATACTGGATAAAGTCCTGCTTGATATTGTCCCCCACGTGGATTTTTAAAATTTTGTAATGGCTTAGTATATATATAAGCTACATCTCTTGCAAATTCATCTACCTCTTTAATGTCATTACCAAACTTAGGTACACTATCTATAAGTTCAAGCAAATTCTTATATCTTTCCTTTTGATTTAATCCTATTCCCTGTTCACTTATTGATTTAGCTATATTAATAACAATTTCTTTATCAATAGCTTCACCTTTAGAAATTAACTCTCTAATTACTTCTTTAATTAATTCTTCAATCTTATTTACTGATAATTCTTCTCCATAATTATTTTCTAATGCTTCTTTATACTCTTTTAATGTAACCTTTTTTTCATCAAAGACTATTTTTTTAATTGCATATAAAGAATCTGCCATATTAGCAATTCCAAAACCCTGAGGCCCTGTAAAATTATATATAGCTCCGCCTTCCTGAACACTCTTACCTTTTCTTATACAATCATCAATCATACAAGATAAATATGGTAATGGACATCGCTCTCTATGCGCTATATCAATAGCATTATCAGCATTAACTAATAATCCTATACAATATTCCATTTGTTTTTTATACGCATCATAAAATTCTTCAAAACTATTCATTATTGTTACATCACCAGTTTCAACTCCAACTTTAATTCCATTATCATAACCATTACTAAAAACTAATTCTAATGGCCTACACATATTAAAGAATGCAGCATCATGCCATCCATCTGTTTTTCCTGACTTTTGTGGTTCAACACAACCTATTATGTTATATTCTCTAGCATCAGCTAAAGTAAGTCCTCTATTAAGCAATGAAGGAATAATAACTTCATCATTATAATAAGCAGGCAACCCACTTCCTGTACGAGTTAATTTGGCAGCCTTAATTAAAAGATCATGTGGTGTTCCATTCCATACTCTAACTGATAATGATGGTTGAGGTAACATAACATGCATAGATGCTTCAATTGACATATACGAAATATCATTGGTTACATCTAATCCATCAGCATTTTGCCCTCCAGCAATTAAATTTTGGAATAATCCATATCCCGCAAATCCTTCAGCAGATATAGAATCCCTTACCTTATTTAAATCATTTAATTTTACCCAAATACAATCCATTAATTCTTGAGCGAATTCCTTGGTCAGCTTACCTGATTTAATATCCTTTTTATAGTAAGGATACATATATTGATCAAATCTACCTGGCGAAATAGAATGTCCACTAGATTCAATTTGAAGTAACATTTGAATAAACCAGAAAGATTGGCAAGCTTCATAAAAATTAGTTGCACCTTTAGCTGGAACTCTAGCACAATTTGAAGCAATTTTTAATAACTCTCCTTTTCTAAACTTGTCAGAGGTTTCATTAGCCATCTTTAATGCTAACTTTGAGTAACGATTTGCATAATATATAACAGCTTCACAGCTTTGAATTACAGCATGTAAAAAATTACTCTTTTTTATATAATCCATATCTCCTATATTACATCTAGAAAGCTCCTTCTTAACTTGTTCTATAATTCCTTCATATCCAATTTCTAAAACCTTTTCATATTGAACTGTAACATGTCCAATTCCATTGTAATAATAATTTCCTGGAGTGAATATATTATGCTCTATTGCTGTAATAGCTTCTGGGGCCATATATGAAGTTGCTAATTCACTAGTTGTCTTTCCCCTCCAATATTTATATACTTCATTTAATATATTTTTATTTTCCTTGCTTATATAAAATGGGTCTGCATTTCTTTTTTCTATAGTATCAAATTCACCCTCTAACCATTCATAAGAAAACTCTGGAAACACTTGACAGCTTCTTGGTTCTTTCGTTGCACTTCCTACTATTAATTCATCTTTACGAATTGTTATAGGAATATTTCTTAATATATGTGAAAAGTCTTTTGATCTTCTCTTAATTATAGGTTCTCCTTCTGTTTTCTTATAACTCTCAGTTATAAGTCTAGCTCTATCAGATTCTATCTCTGGAATTTTTTCAAATAAATTATTTATAAGTCGTTCAATTCTTGATGATTTTGCTATACTATATTCTTTCATTACCCCACCCCACCACAATATATTTGTTATTTTATGTATTTATTGTATTAATTTTACTATACATAATGGTATTATTCAACTTATATTTCTTTATTTGTTTTTGTTTTATTTGTTTTTTGTTGTTTTATATTATAGATTTAATGAAAATAATTATGATATGTAATAAAGATAGAAAAACTTATGCTATATTAACTTTGATGCTAAATGATATGCCTATTCATGCTGTTAATTTAGTAAAAATTAATTATTTATAAAACAAAAAAAGGATTCTTTAAATAAAGAATCCTTTTTTGGTGGCTTACCGGGGAATCGAACCCCGGACACCTTGATTAAAAGTCAAGTGCTCTACCGACTGAGCTAGTAAACCATATGTGGTGCGTGTTAAGAGATTCGAACTCCTGGCCCACGCCTTAGAAGGGCGTTGCTCTATCCAGCTGAGCTAAACACGCTTATGGAGCGGGTAGTGGGAATCGAACCCACCTTTCCAGCTTGGAAGGCTGGAGTATTACCGATATACGATACCCGCAAATGGTGACCCCTAGGGGAATCGAACCCCTGTTACCACCGTGAAAGGGTGGTGTCTTGACCGCTTGACCAAGGGGCCTTGCTGTCACCGTCTGCTGACTACTTTTCATATGTTACACTATCATTAGACAAAAGTCAACATATTTTTTAAAATTTTTTTATAATTTTTTTACGTGTAAGTAAAAGTGCATCCCTAAGAATTAAAATATAACTAACCTATAAAATATTAAGCTGACTATAAAAATGATTTTAAATATACATTATAAACTTATCATTTAATATTAATAATTTTAGGATTTCTATTTTCAAATTCACAATAATGCTTGAAACCTGCTTCTAACAATATTTCTTTTCCTTCTTTAAAATTTTCTCCTATATCATGCTTATTGTGTGAATCACTACCTAATGTAATTATTTCTCCACCAAATTTTTTATACATCTTTATATGGTCAAGATTGGGAAACTGCTTTCCATAAGACTGCCTAAACCCTGATACATTTACTTCAATCCCAATATTACTAGTAGAAGCTAATCTCAGCATTTCATATATTATATCATTATATTTTGACATATCTATCTTAATTTTAAATATTCCTTCTATATATCTAAGTGGATATGTTATATGTCCAATTACATCAAAATTTCCCCATCTTACCATATCATAATATTCTTCATAATACTTAATAAGTAATTCATCTATCCTATGGGTAAAATCCCATTCTTTCATAAAATAAAAATCTTTTTCATCTTTAACGTTATGCATTGAACCTATGATAAAGTCATAATTATACTTATTTATTACCTCTTCTGCTATCTTTAAGTTTTGTAGGGGTTGCCCAAGTTCAACACCAGCTCTAACACTTACCTTATGTTTATATTTTTCTTTTGCACATATAGCCTCTTCATATGATTTCTTTATGCACTTTTCCATATGATCATTATATTCATTTACATCTAAGTGATCTGTGATACAGAAGCCATTAATTTCTTTTTTTATAGCATATTTACATATATCCTCTATACTATCAGTTGCATCAAAAGAATTATTAGAATGTACATGACTATCAAATATATAGTTGTCCATTTTATTACCTTCTTGCTTAATCTATTTACCCTATTATGTCTTTTATAGTTCTATATGCATTTTTATATGCAAACTTCTCTATAAAATCATACTTAAATCCATAGGCATTCATCTTTTCAAATAATAATGGCATTTTACTAACAGAATCAATTTCAAGATTTCCATGTATACCATCGAAATCTGTTCCTATGCATACACAATCTTCTCCACCTACATTAATTATATGCTCTATGTGCTCTATCATATATTGAATCTTACTTTCTTTATTCTCATCATTTAATTCTCTATTATCTAAGAACTTAGGACAAAAATTAATCCCTATAACGCCACCCTTATTTGCTATAATGGTAATCATATCATCTGTAAGATTTCTACTATGATTTGTAATACTTCTAGAATTAGAATGTGATGCAACAAATGGTTTTTTTGATAAATTAGCTACATCATAAAATCCCCCATCTGATAAATGGGAAACATCTATAATCATTCCTAAATCATTCATATATTGAACCGCTTCTTTTCCAAAGTAAGTTAATCCACATTTCATTATATTTATATCATCGGAATTTGGACTACCAAAGCAATTTTTATTATTCCATGTTAAAGAAATTAATCTTATTCCTAAATCATAATATCTCTTAATATTTTCTAATTTTCCATCAATACATCTACCATCTTCTATAGTTAAAATAGCACTTATTTTATTTTGTTTTTCATTTTTTATTATATCATTAAATGAATAAGCTACTGATAGTATATCACTATGATTCTTAACTGTATTATTAAAAATATTAAGTAGGCTTAGTATATACTCTTCATCTGAAATTCCTTCTTTCTCATCATCTGGAACTAAATATATAGCAAAAAACTGTGCCATTGAATTAACTTTTTTTAATCTATTGATATCTAATGATGTTTTATCTAGTTTATATATATCATTATTTCCATCAAAGTAAGCTCTACTTAAAGTATCACAGTGCATATCTATATATTTCATAAAACTCCCCTATTTACTAATAATGCTTACTTAATAAATTTATTCATTTATACCTTTGTATATTCTCTTTTTATCTTTTTAGACGTAGTTTTTTCAAATTCTGTATCTCTTATTATAACCATCCCTATTCTCTTATACGTTGGTAATTCACAATTATATTTATCCACTAAATTTCTAATTTCATTTTCTATATCATTTATTCCATTATTATTTGCATATTCATAGTCTGGAAGTATTTATGCTTTTATTATATTTTTATATTCACTTACTAAGATTTCTTTAATTAATCTACTTTTACTAAGTTCATTTTCTAACTCTTCTGGTGAAACATTTTCTCCATTAGATAATATGATAAGGTTTTTCTTTCTTCCTGTTATAAAAACAAAGTTATCTTCATCAATATATCCTAAATCTCCAGTTTTAAGCCATCCATCAACTAATGCTTCTTCTGTTTCTTTAGGCATTTTATAATACCCCATCATTACACTAGAGCCTCTTACCCAAATTTCTTCATCAATAATTTTAGCTTCACAATTTGATATAAGTTTACCTACAGATTCTCGTTTAAATTCACAATTATTATTTGTACTAATTACTGGAGAACACTCTGTCATACCATATCCTTGTATTACCTCAATTCCAAAATCATTCATGCCATCTATAATCTCTGGATTTAAATATGCTCCTCCACTATATATTGTTTTTAAGTTTCCGCCTAAGGCTACCTTTGCCACAACTTCTTTACATATATCTTTGCTTTCATCAATAAGTTTGTTATATAAAGATTCAATAATCATTGGAACAAGGCACATAACTTGTGGTTTAAACAATTTTAAATTTTTTAAAACTCTCATCACAGAATCATTTATACAAATACATAATCCTAAATGTATTCCTTTAAGAATATCCATAGTGAAACAAAATACATGATTTATAGGTAATACAGTCATTGATACCGTTCCCGCTTTTAGTTGCACATCAAAAGCAATTGCATTATCTGTTAGATTTCTATGATTTAGCATTACTCCTTTACTTTTCCCTGTAGTTCCTGAAGTAAATAATATTGTACAAAGTTTTTCTTCATCAATCTCTATATGAAAGCTTGATCTATTCTCAGCCATTAACTCATTTAGTGATAATGCAAATTCGGTATTAAGCTTTTCATTCATTGAAATTATATACTTTACATTATGTGATTTTTCCTTTATCCTCTCAGCTACATCATGTCTTATTTCATCATATATTAAAATTTCTGCATCCGATCTCTCTATTAATTCACATATATCATCAGCTGGCAGCTGAACATCTATTGGAACTATAACCCCTCCTGAATTAACTACTCCAAAATAACTAACAATCCACGGATATGATGTTTGTCCTACTATAGCTACATGTTTCCCTATCATATTTAGGCTTTTTAAAGCATTACTTACAGCTTCACTATCATTTTTTAAATCATTATATGACTTCTCATCAACTTCATTTTTGTTAATTTTATATTTAAAAGCAATATTATCGCCATAATTCTTTGCTGCAAAATCTATTATATCCCTCATATTTTTAATGTTATTCATAACCTAAACCTCCCAAGTTATTGACACTATATATTTATTATTGTTAAAAATTAAACTTTCTTGTTTGAATAAAAAGCCTATTTTATTACAAATAATATTTTTATCCTTAATACTAAATTCAATATTTTGCATACCATAAGATAGTCCAGTTCCAATAGCTTTTAAAAAACTCTCTTTTAATGTCCATAATTTAAAAAAATATTCTTTTTTATTATTAGCAGATAATAAATCTATTAATTCATTGTTTGTTAATACTTTTCTTATAATGCTTTTTTTAAATTCCTTTATATCCTCTATATCTATTCCTACATTTTTATTGCTTATTATTACAACTACAATATTATTGCAATGACTTATATTAAAATTAATACTACTATTTTTTAAATATGGTTTACCATTTAAGCTACTACAATAATTTTCTCTTGCATTTTTTACATTAAATATTTCTTCTAACTTTTCATCTAATAAATTTATTCCTGCATCATGCATTATTTTATTTTGTTCTAATTTGGATATTCCCTTCTTTAAAGGAATCTGTTTATAGAAAATTTTATACTTGTAGGGCTGTAATATACTCAATTATGTCCCCTATAGTATTTACTTTAGCTACTTCTCTCTCATTTACTTCTACATCAAACTCTTCTTCTAAATCACCTACCAAAGTCATAAATTCATACGAATTCAATCCTAAATCTTCAACTAATTTTGATTCAACTGTAATATCTTCTCTTGCTACTTCTACATATTCACTCAATAACTCTCTTAATTTTTCTAACATACTATACTAAACTCCTTTAAACCATTTCTATAATTTCGCCTACTGTTTTATCTTTATTCTCTATTCCTGTAAATAAAATTTTACATAAATAATAATACATATACTCTAACTTTTCTGTTGTTACTCTGCCTGTTTGATATTCAAAATTAAAATCTAATCCATTATCACTAGCACGATGCATAACTGTAAGATATAAAGCATGTGCACAAGCACCATTAGAATACCAATTAGTTTTATAATCAATACTTTCAAAGCTAACTGTTTGTCCTGGTCTTTGTTTTAAATCATTTTTAGTTAAAGGTTGATAAGTCAAGCTAAGTGGTTCATACGTCTCCCCAGGCAAATTATTGTAAAACATTCTTCTATATTCTAAACATTTTACTGGATCATAATTTGAATGCCTAAATAGTTTATTTTGTTCTTTTCTTATTTCCTCTAATCCTTCCATAAAAGTCATATCTCTTTTAACTATTGTTCTACATGGAAAACAATGCACTCTAGTTCCCCCTGATAGCTTTTCACTTAAAGTTGCTCTTCTTGCTATTGTTGACATTATAGAAACATCATCTTCATCATTAAACTTTTGAAGGTATGTTCTAAGCCCCATAATAAGTAAACAAACCATTGGAATTTTATTTTCTTCACAGAATCTTTCTAATAAATGAGAAGGGTGTGCTTCTAAGTTAAAAATTGTTATATTAGCATCTACGTTGTTGCTAGTATTAATTACTGATCTTAAATTCTCACTATCTCTTTGTAATCTTTCTAATCGTAGTCTTTCTTTTCCTTCTATATCATTAAATATTGGTTCTTTACACTCTATTAATTCTTTAAAAAATTTTTCATCTCTTTCTTTAGCTTTGTTTCCTAATTCATATGTCAAATCTTTCTCTATTTGTTCAATATATGAAGCCATTTCTCTTGGATATGGAATGCCTTCATATTTTAAATGACAATATATTTCAATAATATCTTTCATAAATACTATTAAAGATTGTGCATCCATAGTCATATGATCTACCAATAAATAAATTCCTTTATATCCTTCTGGCATTGATATCATAACAACTTTATTTAATGGTTTATTTTCTCTCTCAAAAGGTGTTTCTGTCCATTCTCTCATTTTCTTTTCAGCATCTTCTACTTTCCAATGTGAAAATTCAAAAAATTCTATATATCTAGTTTCTTTTTCTGCAACATATTGCATTACATTTCCAGATTCATCATGAACAAATCTAATTCTCATTGCTTCACATCTTTCATATGCCCTATATACTGCTTCTCTTAAAACTTCAAAATCAATATCTTCCTTTATAGTTAAACTAGTTCCTATATTTAATACTTGTTTTTTAGGACAATAAGTTAAAGTATAAAAATGTAATTTTTGTGCAGCTGTTAATGGATACAACTTAATATCTTTTTCTTTTATCATTATTACCCGCTCCTATTTCATCTAATATATATTTACTAATAAATTTTTTTATATTTTCTTCATAAATTTCAGTTTCTTTATAATACGATTCAGCATGTCCAGCTTCTTTAACTATTAATATTTCCTTGTCTGAATGACAATTATCATATATATCATGACACATTCTACATGGAACAAAAGTATCATTAGCTCCATGAATAAATAATATTGGTACAGTAGCTCGTCTTACTTCTATATCTGCATTACACTCTTTAAAATTATATCCAGCCATTTTTTTACACATATTACTTACAATATTTATAACTGGAAACGGAGGAATATGATACATATTTTTTAAAACGTCACTAAAAACTTCCCATGGCGATGTAAATGCACAATCAGAAATAATAAATTTAACATTATTAGGTAAATGCAATCCACTTGCCATAACTACAGTGGCTCCTCCCATGGATATTCCGTGAAGTAAGATCTGACACTCTTCTCCAAACTTTTCAACCACATAATTAATCCATTTTAATACATCCATTCTATCTAAGCATCCAAAGCCTATATACTTACCATCACTTTCTCCATGTGCTCTTGCATCCACCATTAATATATTAAAATCATTTTCCTTATAAAATTTTGATATTGCAGCAAAATCACTTGTTGCTCCTTTACTTGAATATCCATGAAAACAAATTACTACTTTTTTTGAATTCTCATTTGGAACTAAAACACCATGAAGTCTTAAGCCATCATCTGAAGTTATATATACATCTTCTCTTTCTTGAAGCATTAGCCACGCTTTTCTTTCTTTAATAAAAGGAATATAGTTATCCCAATTAGTTCCAGACATCTTTTGTGTTCTTTCAGTTTTTACATTCTTTCTTATTAAGACTCTTTCTAATAGATATCTTGCCATAACTACTTCTGTTAAAGCTGCTAACCCAATTATTCCAGCACCAATAAATAACCTTTTGCTCATATTTCCCCCTTATTCTTAAATAAATTGCTATTTCAAATTCAATAAATCTTCATCATCTATTAAGTCTGCTATTGCTTCATCATATTGACATAATTTTTTAGATGCTAATTCTAAATTTGACATTATACCTTGAACTTTTTTTCTAACATAATCTCTATATCTAATCATAAGTTCCCTTCTTTGTTCTATAGTCTTATCACCTTGTAAAAAAAGATTTATATATTCTCTTATATTAGAAATTGGCATATCAATATCTCTAAGACTTATTAGCAGTCTAATCCACTCTAAGTCCTCTTCAGTATATTTTCGCACTCCATTTTCATCTTTTTTTATAAAGGGAGTTAGTCCTTCTTTGTCATAATATCTAAGAGTATGTATAGAAACATTAAGCTTTTCTGCTGCTTCTTTTATCAAATATTTCATTTTATCCCTCCTAATGGTAATTATAAATACTAGAGTGCACTCTATGTCAAATCTTATATTAATCCATATAATTACATTTTCCTCTTTATTATTACAATATTCTTTAGGATATTTTTAATAAATTTAATATTATTTGTCATTTAAACCTTTACTTAAATATGTAAATATTTTTTAATAAATAAAAAAAAGATGATGTATTACAAAAAAATATCATCACCTTTCTCAAATACCCTTGTACTATACTTTATTTAAACATTTCTGAAATAATAAAGTTAAACTAGTTTTGATTTATTATTTATTTTTTCTATTAATCATAATCGTAACTAAACTAATCTTTTAACTGAATATATCCTTGTGAACAATTTTCCCCTTATCCATAGATATAATTCTATCTGCTACACTTCTAGCAAAACTCATATCATGAGTAATTATTAAAGTTGTCATTCCCTTTTCACTTACACTTTTTATAAGTTTAGAAACTTCTTCTGTCAAATTAGGGTCTAAAGCTGACGTTGGTTCATCAAAACACATAATCTTAGGTTCTAATGCTAATGCTCTACCTATTGCAACCCTTTGCTTTTGCCCTCCTGAAAGTTCAAAAGGATAATTATTTTCCTTACCTTTTAATCCTAAAAACTCTAATATTTCAGTTGCCTTTTTTATTGCATTACTTTTTCCTTCACCATTAACTCTTATTGGAGCTTCAATTATATTTTCTAATACAGTCATATGTGGAAATAAATTAAACCCTTGAAAAACCATTCCTATATCTTTTCTAATTTCTTTTATTTCTTTTTTCTTAGCTTTATTTCCATCCCTATAAAGATATCTACCATTAATTTTTATACTTCCACTATCTGCATCCTCTAATGCATTTACTATTCTTAATAGTGTGGTTTTTCCTCCACCAGATGGTCCTACTATAACTACTATTTCACCCTTTTTAACTTGCAAATCTATTTCTTTTAAAACTTCTTCTTTTCCAAATGACTTTCTTAATCCTTCTATTCTTAACATAATATATCACCTACCTGTAATAGCTATATTTATTTTCAATGTTGTTCATTATTTTAGACAAGGTCCATGTTAAAATAATATACACTATTCCAATCACTATAAGTGGCATTAAATTTGCATCCCTATTAACTGCATTTTTACCAACCTTAAGTAGTTCATCTATACCTATAATATAAACAAGTGCCGTATCCTTTACTAAAGTAATTACCTCATTGCCTACTGGTGGTATAACTCTCTTTAATGCTTGCGGTAATATTATTCTGAAAAAAATATCTTTTTTTGATAATCCTAATACTTCTGCCCCCTCGTATTGCCCTTCATCTATAGATGCTATTCCAGCTCTAAATATCTCCCCAAAATATGCTGCATAATTTAAAGTAAATGCTATTATTGCTGCGGTAAATCTATCAAATACTATTCCTAAAAGTGGCAAACCAAAAAACACAAAAACTATTTGAAGCAACAATGGAGTTCCCCTCATTATTGTTATATATAAATTAGTTATTTTATTTATAATTTTATTCTTAGATAATCTTCCAATTGCTACTATAATTCCTAAAGGAAGAGAAAGAACCAATGTAACTATAAATAGTTTTAATGTTTCAATTAATCCATCCAACACCTGTGGCATTAGTGTTATAAAATATTTAGATAATTCTGTGATAAAGTTAGCTATATTGTCCATATTTTCTCCTCCTATAATTTAACACTTAATTTATCACTAATCAGTAATATCTTCACCAAACCACTTTTCAGAAATCTCTTTCATAGTTCCATCTTCTTTCATTTCATTTAATGCATTATTTATAGCTTGTACTGTTTTAGAATCCCCTTTTCTTATTCCAATTCCATATTCTTCATTTCCATAATCATCATCTAAAACATTAAATTTATCTTCACCTTTTAATTTGATATAATATCTAACTAATATTTCATCGGCAACTACAGCATCAATTCTTCCTGCTTCTAAATCCATTAATGCTTGATTGTTATCTTCATAGGTAACAGCCTTTCCACCATCAAAGCTAGCATATAACTCTGCCTCCTTTTCCATGGCAACTACTGCTGAAGACTCATTTTGTGCTCCTACTTTTTTCCCTTTCAAATCTGATTTACTTTTAATATTACTATCTGCTAAAATAACAATAACTTGTCTATTGTTTAAATAAGGATCTGAAAAATCTACTTTTTCTTTTCTATCCTCTGTAATTGTATATCCATTCCATATAAAATCTATATTATTGCTATTTAATTCAGTTTCTTTCATTGACCAATCTATAGGTTGAAATTCTACTTCCTTTCCTAGCCTTTCTATAACTTCCTTTGCTAAATCAACATCAAACCCAACTATTTTTCCACTATCATCTCTAAATCCCATTGGTGCAAATGCATCATCTATTCCAACAATTAATGTCTCTTTATCAATAGTAGAATTATCCTCTAATGATTTATTAGCATTCCCACACCCTATCATGCCCAAAATTATTCCCCCTATACCTACTATTGCAATTAATTTTCTAATTCCCTTTTTCATTTATAGCTCCCCCTTATCCTTTTATTATATTAACACTTTATCACACTAAATTATTAAAGTCAATATCACTTTTTCTATTTTTATCCAAATTAAAAAAATGGATAATATAAATACATACAAGTATCTATACTATCCACTATTATATTATTACTTATCTCTCTTTGTTATTCTCTAATTTTAAAATCATTTCATAATATGTTATTTCATCAATTTGGCCACTTAAAAACTTCTCTTTTATTACTTCTTTGGGATTTATTCTAACTGGAACTAATACTCCTTCTTTATACTCTTCTTCTTTAGTTATAAGATAAATTATACCTATAGATATTAATAAAGCAAATATAATCATAATGAAAACCTCCATTTCAGTCTTCTAATTTATTTTCATTATATCCCAACAATATGTCAAAATGATGTCAAAAAAACATATTTTTCTTTAATATTAAATCATATCAACAAAATATTTCTTATAAATTATCTAGCATAAGCTATTCTTTTCATTGATATCTCTACTACTTTATATAAGAATAGTCCGGCAATTAAATTAATTGCTGTCGCAGGTAATACTACTGTTAAAAATAATGCTATAAACGGTGCTGGCAATCCAACTATAAACTGTGCTGCTAATAAAAATATAGTTCCACTAATTAAAGTTCCAATAGGAAAAACTAAAGCTAGTACAATACTTTTTCTCTTTTTCTCACTTAAATTATTTATTAATTTAATCTTATTAATACCAAATATAATTAAATATACAACATTTGCAGTAACAATCTTATCTATCACATTTGGAATTTGACCACCTGGAAATTTAGTTGTAAGTGCAGTAAATACTCCTGTTATTATTGCAGATATTATAGATGTCTTATAATCATCTTTATTAATTAGCATTATTATAAATAGCATAACTAGTGAAAAATCAGGTTGCATAGGTAACCCTATAGCAGGTGTTATTTGATGTAGTAATGCTCCAACAGCTAAAAGTATTGCATTAATAGTTAATTTTCTTGTATTCATAAAATTTTCCCTCCAAAATTTAATTAATATATTATTTTTCCATTCTTCAATATCATCTTCACTAGAAACAGTTCATACCATCAAAATCACCTCCTAAATAAAAAAACTCCGTCCTAAATACATAGGACGGAGTATAATCCGCGATACCACCTAATTTGTATATATAATAGATATCTTAATTATATATACCTCTCATTTTCAAGCACTAACATGCTCTATCTCCTATAACGTGGAGCTTACGGTAACCGGTACTCTAATAAAATTTCCCTTTACTCCTAACAGGCCCATTCACCAAATCTTTTCTTACTAGGATCACACCACCCCTAGTTCTCTGAAGCGAACCTTAATTTAGTTACTCTCCCTGCTCATTGGATTTAATTCTTCCTTTATTTGTATAATATTCTTTTTGGATGTTTTTGTCAACATTTTTTATATAATATTTAAATTTTATTTATATACTTACTATTATCATATATATACAAAAGCTAGAATATTATATAAATAATTTTTATATGGAGGTTTTAATTTTAAATGAATTGTTATATATTTGTATTTCTCTGTCTTTTAAGCCTAAGCATATTAATATATTCAACTCATACATCAATTAAGAATTTTAGGCTTATCTCTAAAACTTTAACTAGCTTATGCTTTTTACTTATTTCATTATCTGCCTATTTCAATAACGCCAATAATTTCAACTACTTTTTGCTCATTTTTATTGGTTTAATTTTTTCTTTTTTAGGTGATCTATTTCTTGGAATCAATAATTCTAATTCAATTTCTAATAACACATTATTTCTATGTGCTTTAATTAGTTTTTCTATTACACATATCTTTTACTCTTTATCATTCATTAATTTATCTAAGCTATTTTTTAGAAACTTCTTATTTGCAATCATGCTAGCTTTTATATTAATTTCTATATTAAAATGTATTAAAAAAATTAATTTTAAAAATATGTTCATTCCTGTATGCTTTTATGCTCTAATTATCTCATTTATGGTGTGTACTTCACTTTCTCTTGTTAATATAACTTATTTAAACAATATATATCTATCTTTAATTATATCTGGTACTGTTATTTTTTTAATTTCTGATTTTATTTTAGCTTTTGTTTTATTTTATAAGGATTGTTCTAAAGTTGTTAGTAGATTAAACTTGATTACTTACTATGTAGGACAAATACTTATTTCCTTAAGTATTCTTTATATTTAATAAAGTTTATACAGCATATATACTTTTTAATAAATCATAAATAAAAAATGACAAATATAGAGATATATTTTTTATCTCTATATTTGCCATTATTATTGTTTAATTTTTATTAATCTATATCTTATTTATCTAGAACATATCCATAAGCTCTTATTTTTCCATTTTCTTTTTCAAGATAAACACCTTGAATTTCTGGAGCAAAGCCTGGGAATCTATTAATTCCCTCTTCTAAAATTGAAAAATACTTTTGTGCTACTGTATTCCATCTTTCACCTGGCACTACACAAAATACTCCTGGTGGATATGGAAGTGCTCCCTCTAAAGCAATTTCTCCAACGATATCGCTTAAAGGAACTAGCTTAGCATTATTTCTCTTTAATTCAACATTAGCTTCATTAGGATTCATAACATATTCCGGAAGAGAATTTCTCCTAAACAATAATTTTTGATATGTCTTAGCATCATTTTCTTTATAAAAATCATGCATTTCTTGACATAACCTTTTTATTGTATATCCTTTGTAACGTTCTTCATACTTAGCATAAAGTTTTGGTAATACTTTACTTAATGGTGCATCTTCCTTTATAAGACTCTCAAATCTTACAAGATGGTCTACAAGGCCTTGCATCTTCTCTGTAGTTTCTGCTGGTGTTAATAAAAATAATATTGAATTTAAATCATTCTTTTCTGGTACAACTCTATGATCTCTTAAATAGTTTGCTAATATTGTTGCCGGTATACCAAACTCTTCATATTCACCTGTTTCTACATTTATTCCTGGAGTTGTTAACATAAATTTATTAGGATCTACAAAATATTGATTTTCTCCATATCCTTCAAACGAATGCCATTTTTCTCCTGGATAAAATTTAAAGAACTCAATATCATTGGCTATTTCTTCAGCATTATAATCCTGCCATAGTTTTCCTCTAACTGTTGGTGGAATAAATGGTTTTAACATTGTACATCTATCTAAAACATCTTTTCTCGCTTCTATCCCAACCTTTATACAATCAGCCCAAAGTTTTTTTCCTGCTTCTCCATCTTGCATTCTTGCATTAACATCTAATGCTGCAAACAATGGATAAAATGGGCTCGTTGATGCATATAACATATAAGCATTATTAAAACGCTTATGGTCAACATAACGCTTTTGTCCCTTAAGATGGCTATCCTTCTTATGAATTTGTGAAGTCTGAGAAAATCCTGCTTGTTGCTTATGTATAGATTGAGTAACTAATATTCCAGGGTCTTCTGGTTTTAAATCCAATAATAATGGAGAGCAATCTCTCATCATAGGTATAAATTGCTCATATCCAACCCAAGCAGAATCAAATAATATATAATCACAAAGATGACCTATTTTATCTACCACTTGTCTGGCATTATATATAGTTCCATCATAAGTTCCTAATTGAATTACTGCTAATCTAAAAGGTCTCTTTTCTTTTGCTTTTTCACTATCAACCTTTGCTGCTTCATTTCTTAGATACTCTTCATTAAAACAATGCGCATCTATTCCACCAATAAATCCAAAGGGATTACGTGCAGTTTCTAAATATACAGGCTTTCCTGCTGATGAAACCAACGCTGAATTATATATAGATTTATGATTATTTCTATCAAATAAAACTAAATCTCCAGGCGATACTATTGCATTTATAACTACAGAGTTTGATGTGCTTGTTCCATTCATTACAAAGTAAGTCTTATCTGCATTATATACCTTTGCTGCATATGCTTGAGCTGACATTGCTGGCCCTTCATGTATTAATAAGTCTCCTAAGTCAACATCTGCATTACATATATCTGATTTAAATATATTTTCTCCAAAAAACTCATACATTGCTCTTCCTGCTGGATGCTTTATAAAATATTGTCCACCTTGATGTCCAGGACAAGCAAATTGTAAATTTCCTCTTCTTGAATACTCACTTAAAACATTAAAAAATGGTGGTAACATTTCCTCTTCATATTTATCAGCAACTTTATTTAATTCCTTACTAAATATTTCTTCATTTAAGTCACTAATAGTTATTATTTTATATACTTTATCATTAATTTCGCAGCTAATATCATTAGTCTCAGCTATAACAAATATTGCTATTCCAAATCTTGTATCATATATATCATTTATAACTTCAATATCATTTTCATTAACTACTGCAGCAGCTACATCTGTATAATCAGTGGTGCCTACTTGTATAGTTTCTCTATCAGTAAAAAAGTAATTTCTAGTTCTTTCGGTACAAGCAATCTTTAAAGATTTCATGTCTTTTCCCCCTTATCTTTTTAGTTCTATATTTATGTTTTGCTTAATTTTAAAATTATATTATAAATATATCTTATTAATTAATATGATAATTATATAGTTAGTCCTTTTTAATGTAAATGATATGAAAATAATAAAATAAAAAATATTTAATCTTTATTTCATACAAAAGCTATTAATAAGAGGATATATCAAAACTTATTTTGATATATCCTCTTTAACAAAACATTAATTTTGTCTTTTTAACTTCTAATAAAATTTATTTATTATCAGTTTTATTTTGGAATTCTTCATTATCAATTATAAAACGCTCATGGATGCCTTCACCAATTTTTCCACGTTCGTCAAAAGCTTCAACTTTAAATACCATTCTTTTTCTATCAATTTCAATTAACTCACTTTTTGCAATTACTTCCATGCCAATAGGTGTGCTAGTAAGATGCTTTATATTCATAAGTATCCCTACACTACCTTTTCCCTCTTCTAATTCATCTTGAATACTTTTATATGCTGCTTCCTCCATAAGTGCAACCATAGCAGGTGTTGCGTATACCTTTAATTCTCCACTTCTTAAAGTTTTTGCAATATTACTTTCATTTACAACATCTTTAGTTTCACCAGTTATTCCTACTTTAATCATCCTATTATCTCCTGTTAAAGTTTTTATTAATTATATAATAATAATTTTAACATAAATACTATTTTTATAAACTTAAAAATAATAACTTAACATTATATTTAAGTAGTATTCTTAAAAAGCTTATATTTATAGTTAAAAGGCAAGGGAATACTTCCCTTGCCTATATAAATTAAAATTATTTTTTAACTGCTGACTTTTTAGCGAACATAAATGCAGCGCCTAAACCTAGTAATATAATTCCAACAAATAGAACATTTCTAGTATCTACACCACCTGTTTGAGGAAGTTTACCTTCACCCTTTCCAGCGTTTCCATTGGTAGAACTATTTCCACTGTTATTGCTTCCACTATTATTATTTACAGTTGAACCAGTAGTTTCGTTATCAGTAATTTCGTTATCACTAGTTCCATTTCCACCTTCATTTTCACCTGAAGCTATTTCAACTAAATTATTTACTGCTTTAGTTAAATTAGCACTTGCTAATTCTATATCTTCTTTAGTTGAATTTTCATCTGCAAATATTTCTTTAGCAGTTCTTAATTCATTTTGAAGGGCTACCACGCTTTCTTCAGTATATTTAGCTAAATCCATATTTTCTACTTTATTTATTAATTCTTCTAACAGATCCTTATTTGGTTTTAATCTTAATTCTAAGAATGCTCTTAGTAATTCTTCATATGAATTAGCTACTTCTTCAGCCATAGCATTTTCATCAGCTATTACAGCTTTTGAAGCTTCTAATTTAGCAGCCAACTTATCCCAAGTATTAGTAATATACTTACTTGAATCTAAAGCATCTATTTTTTCTATTAAAGCTTCTAATTGAGTTTTATCACCCTTTTCAAAGCTTAACATTTCCATTACGCTTCTTAATCTTTCAAAAGCTTGATCAATTTCATCTTGAGTAGCCTTATCATTTTCTAAAACGCTTTGAGCTTCTGCAAGTGCTGCTTTAAACTCATTAACAACAGCTGGTACTACATTTTCTAATTCAGCTTCAGTTACTTCTAAAGCTAATTCAACAGCTATTTCTAAGGCAAGCTTATTTGTATTTTCACTACCTTCTTCTTTTGCATAACCTTGTATTTTAATTGAAGCAGATACATTTCTTGCTGTAACTGTAATTATAGCTTCACCTTCACCTTTAATTGTTACTTTACCATCTTGATCTACTGTTGCTACTGCTTCATTTGAAGAAGTCCATGTTAGTGTATCTACATAATCTACTGGTGTTACTACTGGTGCTAATGTAATTTCATCACCAATATATCCAGTCTTTGATTCTGCATCAAATTCTATTGAAACAATAGAGTTATCTACAGCTGGCATTCCGAATATCTCTAATTCATTAACATGATTTGTTGTTCCTTTGTTTGAACCATACATATAAATTCTTACATATTGAGCATTTACTTTATCAAATTCAATAGCTTTTCCTGTCGCTGTTTCTGCATAAAGTTCATCAGTTCCAGCACCCTTACCATGTACATTATCAGCATCTGAATTATATACAATCACAGAATTTGTAAAGTTTGGATTGCTTGATACTTCAATTACTGTAGCATCATAAATTCTTCCATCTGCCCAGTAACGATATAAATTCATATTTTCTAATGTGTATAACTTTCCTAAGTCAATTTCAACATATGATGATTCTTTCTTTCCATCTTGTCCAAATTCACCATAGTTACCATTTACATTATCCTTAATTCCATCAGTAATCATTGATAAAGGACGATCATTGTTAAGAGTTAAGTCATCTCCATTTGTCCATTTACCTGTAACTGTTGCATCTAATGCTACATTTGTAACTTCTAATTTTTCACCATAAACTTGTACATATCCAACAGCCATAAACTTATTAGCATTTTGAGATTGCCAATGATAAGATTGTGTTGCTTTTAATCTAATGTGAGTTGCAGCAACTTCATCAAATCTGATTTCTGTTGTTGCTCCTGTAGTTTCTCCAGCCGCAACTTGTTTCCAAGTTTCGCCACCATCATTACTTACTTCTAAGATATAGTCTAGTAAGCTTCCTGTACAATCATAATTTACTGATGAGTGATAACGCTTTGTATAATCGAAACCATTGATATTATATAATCCATTTAAATCAATTGTTACGTATGCATTATTTTCAATTCCATCACTATATTCTTCAGTAATCCAATATACTGATGGATCTTCAACAAATATATTTTCAGGAGTAGTTGAATCTCCACTAGATGGTACTTCTACTGTAAATTCACTTGGATCTAAAGCTGTTTTACTATCTTCTACTTCACCTTCTAATAAATCTGCTACTTCATCATAACCTAAAGATTTATTGAATACTGCAAAGTAATTCATTGAATTTAAAATTTCAGTATTATTTTCTTCTACATATTTATCAACATTACTTAATTCATAATCTGATTTATTTAATGTTCCATCAACATATACTTTAATTAATCCATTATTTTCTTTAACTCCAACAATTTGGTGTTCTTCTCCATCTAATATTGATACAGATGCAGTTGCTCTTGCTTCATCAACTTGGAAATAAGGTTTTCCTTCAGCATCAATACCAATTTCATAAGCACCCTCTTGTTTAGCTAATGCAGTATTACCTTCTAAGTTAGCTGTATCTACTGTAGCTGCTACTGAGTATCCATATTTACCATATACATTTTCTTCTATTGTTCCATTTACAACATCTTCTGCTTCATATACTTTATAATCTGCATAATATGTTAATTCAGTTGAATTATCTCCAATTACATTATTGCTTGCATCTTTAGCACCAGCAACACTAATAGTTACTTTTTCTGAAGATGTCATTGAATCTGCTAATGTTACCTTGTAAGTAACCTTATCTGCTAATCTTTCTACACTTGCAACATTATGACCAGCAACTGTAACTGTAGGTTCAACAACTCTTTCAGTGAACTTAACAATAATTTCATTTTCACTAGTAGCTTGTGCTTTTTCTACTGTTGGAGCTACTGTATCTTCTACTGTAGATAACTTCCATATTCTTGTTTCACCTGGTTGTAATGTAACAGTTACTGTATCTCCATATTGTAATGTTTGATATGCATCATCTGCACCTTCTGGAACATTGTAGTTATTTACAACTGTACGATAGAATGTTTCATTTGTTTCTCCTACCCCTAAGTTACGATCTAATACAAATGTTAATTCTTGAGCTACATTATTAGGATTACGCATTGAGATAATTCCTTCTGTTCCATCCCATGCAGAGAATCCATAAGTTTCATTTTTTGTAGTTGTTCCAATTGATCCTAAACGTATTGCATCATCTGGATTTCCACCAAACATCTTAGCATTTCTTAATATGTGGAAGTTTTCTTCTGCCCACTCTAAGAATTCTGCATTTACTAAATATTTACCTTCACTTAAAAGGTCTGCTGAGTAATATAATTCCCAGAATGCTGTACCACGAGTAGCCATCATATATAAGTAATTTTGGAATTGTTCATCAGTCATTGAATTTGCATTCATTCCTGTTCCTTCTTTACCATATACAGGGTCATGGTTATAAATATTAGCTAGTGGGAATTGGAATTCATGGTTATGAATAAAGTCATAGTATGCCGCATCACGGTATGTTAACATTCTATCCATATATCCAGAAATTGGACCTGCATCTCCACGGTCATGAATACATTGTAACCAAACTGAATTTGCCCATTGTAAGAACCAAGGACTTGGGTTAACATAACAAGTTAATGATAACCATAATTTATTAATTTGTTCATCTGTTGCATGATCTCTTACTATTTCAAATAAATCAATCCATGCTTCCCATAAATCAGTTACATGATACATTCCCTTGTATCCACCATACATATGATTATTTTCTCTTCCAACTACACCTTCACCCTTAGGGAAAGAATTATATTGTGCATTATCTGAGAATCCATCCCATTTCCAGTAGTTTACTTGATATTCTGTTTGGAATTCTATAAACATATCAATTAAGTTTTCAATGTAAGTTCTATCAGCAACGTCAATTGATCCGCCTGCCTTACTACCCTTACCTGATTTTGTTAAAATATTAGCTAAATGTCCATAGAAGTTATATCCACCACGTGGTCCAACCCATACACCAAAGTTTGAACCAAAGTTTTGAACTAACTCACTTGAAGGATATAGTTTATTCGGGAACTTTGAGTTAAACTCCCAAAATCCCGATTCATTTAAAGTTGTTCCTGCTCTATTAGCATCTACTATATTTGTATCATTATAGTTAATCCATCCATCATCAACTACATATGAATCTAATGGTCGTATTCCTGTTGATGAGAATTGCTTATCAATCTCAATAAATGATTCTAAAATATTTTGATCATCAATAAGCATCATGTTATCAAACCATGAATTATATTGAATACGAAAATCTGTTGGTGTAGCAATATCATCAATATAATCATAGAAGTCTGATTGAATTACTTGCTGTTCAGTAGAACGAGCAGCTCCTACTACTGTTTGCCAAGTTACATATTCACCTTCTGTTGTTAATTGGTTATCACGCTCAAAATCTCCAAAGTTTTTACCACTATAATATCTCATTCTAGCGTTATCATCTACAATTTGTGTATCGCTTAATGGGAATTCTGATCCAAAGAACATACCTTGAATATAAACTGGTTGTCCTAAATTTGCTTTAAATGTTTCCATTTCTACAATTCCACCTGCATCTGTTGGAATTGTCCAAGTAGCGTCTTCTTCATTAACATTTAAAGATTCACAATCAATATAATCAATACGAATATCTGTATCTGAACTTTCAATTTCTATAAATTTACGCATGTAATGATCGCCTTCATACATGACTATTTTTTGAGTAATATCGAATTCAACTCCTAAAGTTTCATATGTTTCAAATGGAAATTCTATTATTTTCCCTTCTTTTTCTTCATTGTTCAATACTACATTTGTTGATTCCACTTTAATGTTATCTACATCTAAAGTTAAATCACTCGTTTTTATTTCATATCCAGTTGAAGCTTCATCATCTTCAATAATATCCTTATGTAGATTGAATTCTGCTCCACCTGCAAATGCTTGTCCGTTTTTTGATGATGTAGCAACAAGTCTTACATAACGACCCTGCGCTTCCTTGTTAAGGTTTACAACAATTTGATTAACTCCATCATACTTAAAATTACCTTGTGCAACTAAGTTTTCAGAATCTGTTATTGTCTCTAAATCATTTGAAACATATAATTCATATCCCAAAATATTCCCATTTGTATCTTCACCTTGTTGACGTGGTGTATACGAGAATGCCTTAAAGCTTGTTTCTTCTTGTAAATCAAATTCTACCCAATGTGGATATTGTTGTGGTGTTCCAGAATAGTTTGAATGCCAGATAGTATTTACATCACCATCAATTAAGTTAGCAGCAGGCCCATCTGAATCCCCTAAATTATTATTTTGTTGGCTACTTGCTGTAGCAGTCCATTTTGAACGATCAATTCCTTCAATTGCTGGCTTTTCTGCTTTTTCTTCAAACAATTTAATAATGAATTCTTCACTACCATCTCCTGGTATGAAAGTTTCATCTGCTCTTAAGTTGTTAATCTCACTTGTTATCAATTTACCATCTGCATAAGTAAATTCACGCTCTAAGTATTGATTTCCTAGAACTAAATTATTGTTTGTTTTTTCGACTCTAATTGAATCAACTTCTACAGCATAAACTGGCGTAATTGACTGTCCAAATAAAGACACTGAAATAAAAGCCGCTAATGCTCTCTGTAATGTTTTCCTTTTCATTTATACCTCTCCTCCCTTTATATGAAAAATATTACAAAAATATCATATCATATTTCCCCTTTTTTTCTTTGCATTTATTAATTAAATAATTGTACTTTTTATAAAAACATTATTATTTTTACATATAACTTCATTATATATTCACTAATATTATAATAAAACTATTATAATGTCTTATATTGTTAATGTTGGTAATTATATTTAAAAAAGAAAAGAGCCCTATTCTTTTATATAATAGTGCTCTTTCCTTTTATATAATATTTCTATTTCTTTATTAACCTAACTACTATGTCAAGCAGTTGGGTGTTTCCAATGGACTATACTCTCCTGGACATTCTTTGTATGGACGACAGTAAAAACCTTACTTCATCGCTCCACTCTTTGTAAGTCTAACAACCGTCTCAGCGTGCGGTGTATTTGGGAACATATCCTTAACTGTGCTTTTATCTACAGTATATCCATGCGCTAATAATACATCTAAATTTTCTACCATTGTCTTTGGATTACAAGAAACATAAATTATCTCAGGTGCGTTAAATTTAATTACATAATCTAAAGCTTTTGGTGAAACTCCACTTCTTGGTGGGTCTAATATTATTATATCTGGTTTATCTTTAACTCTTTTAATAGTTTCTGCAACATCTCCAGCTATAAACTCACAGTTATTTAATCCATTAAGCTTAGCATTTTCCTTTGCTGCTTCAACTGCTTCTTCTATAAGTTCAAGTCCAACAACCTTCTTAGCATTTGGAGCTGCTATTTGACCTATAGTTCCAGTTCCACAATAAAGATCAAATACAACTTTATTTTCTCCATCTCCCATAAAATCTCTAACTAAGCTATAAAGAGATTCTGCTCCCTTAGAATTAGTTTGGAAGAATGAAAATGGAGATATTTTAAATTTAAGTCCAAGTAATGTTTCAACTATGTAATCTCTGCCAAATAATACATTAACCTTTTCTGGTACAACGGCATCAGATAATGAATTATTTTCTGTATGTAATATAGATACTAATTCACCTTTATAGTTTTGAGCCTTAAGTAATTCAGTATATTCAGTTAAATCAAAATCAATTTGAGTTGTAGTAACAAGATTAACCATAAGTTCACCAGTATTAGTTGCTTTTCTAATAACTAAATGTCTTAGATATCCTTCTCTTCTCATTACTCTGTAATATGGTAATCCAGTTTTTCTGAAATATTCTACTGTTGTTTTAAGCACTGTTCTAAAATCTTCATCAACTATCATACAGTTATCAACTGTTAATACGCCAAAAGATTTTCCTTTCATGTGCATACCTAAAGTAAGCTCTCCACCTTTTTCTAAATCTCCAAAAGTAAACTCCATCTTATTTCTATATTCCCAACAGTTTTCGCTTCCTTTAACTCCAAGATACATACCCATAGGTAAATCTCGTGCTTCAAAAAGTTCACAAATTTCATCACTTAAGAATTCTAGTTGTTTTTCATAAGTTAAATTTTGAGAACTACATCCACCACATACTCCAAAATGTGGACATGGTGCTGGTATTTCATATTCTGCTTTTTCCACTACTTCAACAAGTTTAGCCTCTGCATAATTTTCTCTATTTTTCTTTACTGTAGCCTTTACAGTTTGCCCTGGAAAAGCCCCTTTGATCATTATTTTTTTACCCTCAGCTTCACTTATTCCTGTTGATGGAAACTCTATACTATTTATCTTTAGTTCTAACTGACTTCCTCTTTTCATCTTACGCTCCTAATCTCTAATAATTTTTATTTATAATTTTTATTATATATTACTCTTAATTATACTATGTTACTCAATTTACCTTTATCAATAGTAAATTCTATATTAACAATTGTCAATTGCTAATCCTTAACTACTAATAGTATTATACCTTAAATCAATTATAAAAACACCTCTATAAATTATATAGAGGTGTAAGTTCACTTATTAGTTTTTGATAATTATCTAAAAAGTAATTTTCTTGCTAAAGTTTTTCCATGTAACATTTCTTGTATTATTGGATAATATAAAACATTACTTATTATATATAGTATAGTAAACATAGCTTCTTTCATTACAATTTGATATCCTGCTACATTTAATATTAAAGTCAGTATACCAAATAAAACCAATGCTAAACCTATAGCTAATATTTGATCAAACACTCCAGTTAAAAATACCTTTGCATAATAAGTAAATTTCCCTTCGTTTTTTATATCTTCACTAACTAGAAATTCCTTTTCTTCTGCTATCTTTTCTTCTGCACGAATTATTTCTACTTCTTCTTCTAACTCGTCTAATGTTACTTCATTATCTAGCTCATCTAATGTTATTTCTTCTTTTTCTAGGTTTTCATTATTTTTTTCCACCATCTAACCTCCATTTACTATTATTACAACTTATAATATATAAATTGCTGTATATATAATTAAAGCATATTATTTAAACTTATATTCTTTAGTTTCTAGCTTATATAATAAGAAATTATCTGTAATAGTAACTGTTTCCTTTATACCATCTAGATTATTTTCAACACTACTTATACCATCTTTTCCTTCAATGATATCATATATTTCTTTGTTTAATTCAGTATAATCCCTATCATAATCACCAGTAAATGCTGCTGAATATGCTGATAGAGATAATTCTTCTATATTAAACTCTCCAATCTCAATTATACTTTCTTTATCTAAATTAAATCCAAGTTTCATACAAATTTGACCACTTGCTAAATCAGATCCAAATTGCTTAAATCCATAATACATACTTTCTAATCTGTTTTTTTCTGGATTTTCATTATCAAAATATATATAATTATCGTTAACTGATATACCATTTTCTTCTTTTATTTCATTTTCTACAACACTATAATCAAGTGAATATCCTTCTGTTGTAGATATAACTCTTGCTAAACCTTCTTCATATAAAGCTTTTACCTCATCTCTAGTATAGTCATTTGACCATTCTCCAGGTAAAGTTTCCACCTGTCTTAGTTGTACAGCTGAATCTTCACTAACTACATTTGTTTGATTATTATCATTTGAACAACCTACAATAGTAATAGTAATCATAGAGCTTAACATTAAAGCTAGTATTTTTTTCTTCATATTTTTTCCCCCTACATTATTAAATCTGTAGTAATATTTTTTCCTAAATCCTATTAATTATAACATTATAATGCAGTATTTTAAAAGCTTTTGTCGAAATATTTAGTCAAAATTCACACTACTTATAGTGTTTATTTATAATTTAATAAACTCCTTAATTTTTTCAAATGTTTTTTCTCCTATACCATCAACACTTTTTATTTCTTCTATTTTTTTAAATCCACCATTTTTTTCTCTATAAATAATTATTGACTTTGCTTTTACTTCACCAACTCCAGGTATACTTTGTAGTTCACTTTCAGTTGCTGTATTAATATTAATTATATTGTTGCTTTCAGTATCATTTTCTAAAGCATAATTAGTATTGTCTCTATCTTCATCATTTATATTATAAATAATAATTAATTCATGATTGCTTAGCTCCTTTGCCCTATTTATATTACTTATATCAGCTTCATCAGTTAATCCATCTGCTATGTCTATTAAATCTTTTATTATACTTCCTTCATCTAATAAATAAACATCTGGCTTAACTACTTCTCCTTTTATCTCTACAACTATCTTATTTTTAACTCCCGGAGTTTCATTTTCTTTATTTTCATTATTATTTATTTTAACTACCTCTATATCACTATCATCATAATAACTAGTCCCCTCTATGATATTTTCATCTTCTTCAATAAAAATATTATTCATATATTCATCTTTAAAAACATTCTTCTTATTTCTTCCATATGTTAATAAAGAAACTGAAAATATAATAATTAATATAACTATGATGGCAATAGCTTTTTTATTCTTCTTATTATTCATATTTTTTCCTCCATTACTTTATACCTATAATTATTAACATATTTTTATTATCTAAACTTTTATTCACACTTTAAATATAGAAATACTGCTACTTTTTTGATAAAATAGGTAAATGAATACATATTTTATAGGGAGACTATTATGAGAAAGTTCTTAATAAAAATGTTAGTCTTGGTTTTTATCTTTGCTAACATATTTACTACATTGTCAATTGTAGAGTACTCTGCTTTCCCACAACTCTATTCTGAAGCTATATTTTTAATGGATGGGATTACAGGAGATGTTTTATATGAGCAAAATGCCGATATACTTTATGAACCAGCATCAACAACTAAGGTAATGACTGCTATACTTGCAATTGAAAATTGTAACCTTGATGAACCTATTACTATTGGTAAAAATCCACCATTAGTTGATGGATCTCGCATTGGTATTGCTGAAGGTGAAGTTTATACAATGAAGGAATTGCTACTTGGACTTTTATTAGAATCTGGAAATGACTGTGCTGAAGCTATCGCAGAACATATTTCTGGTTCAAATTCAGCTTTTGGTAAGCTTATGACAGAAAAGGCTCATGAAATAGGAGCTACTTCTACAACTTTTAAAAACCCTAGTGGTTTAAGTGAAGAAGGACATGTTACTACAGCACATGACTTAGCTTTAATAATGCAATATGCCCTATCACTACCTGCTTTTATAGAAATATCTAGAACGCCTTATTACTTTTTTGAGGATCATCCTTTTGAAGATGGTACTGAAAAATGGGCCACTAATAGGAATAATTGTTTAGGTGAAGACTCTACTTATTATTACGAGTATCTTTATTCCGGTAAAACAGGATATACTCCTGAGGCAAATCATACGTATACAGCTGCTGCAAAAAAAGATGATCAATTATTAGTTGGTGCTTTTTTAAATGGAGTAGATAAAGCTGGTTTTTATACTAGTGTAGGAGAATTATTTAATTGGGGATTTGAAAACTTTCAAACTAAGAAGATAATTTCTAAAGGTGATACTTTAGACGAATATATATTAGATGATAATACTACTATTCCCTTATTAGCTACAGAAGATATCTATTATACTTCTTCAAGTAATATAACTACTATTAATACGTCAGTAGAATATACAAATAAAGATTTTAGTACTACTTCTATCAGAAAAGGAGATATTCTTTTTAACGCTTCACTTTTAGTAAATGGTGAAAGCTATAAAAATATTGATTTATCTAGTGGTATCACAAGAGAATATACTACAGAAGTTCAGTTACAACAAGCTATAGAAAAAGTTACTAAAAAGAAATCTTTTATTCCTAGAATACTAACTGTTTTTATTATTATAATCTTATTACTGGTATTATTAATACTTAGAATTAGATATGTAAAAAGAAGACGTTCTTTCCTAAAAAGAAGACATAAAATTAGAAAAAAACATAATTTTTAAAAAGAGGCTTTAAGCCTCTTTTTTAAACCCTTAGCATTTCTAAAAGTTGTTGAATATCATCCGGTAATTTAGCTCTTAACTCTAATTCTTCCTTAGTTCTTGGCGACTTGAAGTTTAATCCATATGCATGCAGTGCCTGCCTCTTCATTATCTCAGAATCTTCTTCATATCCATATAAAGTATCACCAAATATAGGGTGTCCAAGAGAGCTTAAATGAACTCTAATTTGATGTGTTCTACCTGTTTCAAGTAGACATTCAACTAAATCTGCATCCTTTAATCTTTCAACTACTTTATAATGGGTTATACTTCTTTGCCCTCTGTCATCAACAACTCTTTTCATATTTCCTTCTTCTTCTGGTCTATAAATTGGTTTATCTATAGTTCCTTGCATTTCTTCCATATGTCCATGTACTATTGTTAAATATCTTTTTTCAATATTATTCTGTTGCATTTCTTTTGATAATTCCATATGGGCATATTGATTCTTAGCTATTATAATAAGTCCTGAGGTATCCATATCTAATCTGCTTACAAGTCTTACAATGCAATTTTGATTAGTTTCTCTAAAATAATATAATAACCCATTAGCTAAAGTCCCACTTTGATATCTCTTAGTTGGATGAACAACCATGTTAGGTCTCTTATTTACTACAATAATATCCTTATCTTCATAAACTATATCTAATTCCATTTTTTCTGGTTCAATATTTTGACTTTCCTTCTTAATTAAATTAATTAAAATATTATCATTTTCCTTTAAAACATAATTCATTTTAACTGGATTATTATTAACTAATATTCTTTTATCAATTGCTGCACCTCTTATAAGTCTTGATGATAACCCCATTTCCTCTTTTAAGTATTCTCTTATCTTTCTACCTTCAAAACTTTTCTCAACACATTTTTCTAAAGTACTCATACGACCCTCCCTAAATAAAATTTAAAATGGCAAATGGCTAATTGACAATGAAGGTTTAAACTACACCAATTTGCCATTTGCCATTTGCCATTTACTTTTTATTATTAAAACTTATAATTAATAACGTTATTCAAATACTAAATAGTCTTCTCCAATTATTATAACTGCATCAAAATCTGAATATTCACTATCCTTATTTTTCTTTATATTATTAATTCCTATATCATCTTGTAATAGCTGCTTTAATTCATCATTATTACATAGTATAACTGATTTCTCGGCTTCCTCTCCATTACCTATGCTCATGTTAGAATAACCTAACTCTTCGAGTTCTACTTGTAAATTGCCAGCTAATCCATTAACTCTTGTACCATTCAATATCTTTATTGAATAAACAGCCTTATTAACGGTACTACTATTAGCCCCATTACCATTCTTAAGTATATCTATTATATCTTGATTATACTCTTGTTCTACAACTAAGAAATCCTGACCATAAATTCTTTCATCATATCCATATAAAGTGTTCATAGTCATTCCTGTATTAGATAAAACTTTTAATCCATATGAAATAATTTTATCTCCTGGCATATTAGTTCTTACATTTTCTTTAATAGCTTTTAATATATTAGGTACATCTGTTACTATTAATGGGTTGGTACATTTTTTTATTACTGCTGCTATAAACTTTTGTTGGTTTTTTATTCTTCCTAAGTCTCCATCAGCAAGCCCTGTACCATCATTATTTTGTCTCCATCTAAAGAACTCTTCAGCTTTTTGCCCATCTAACATTACAGTTTCTCCAGCAGTAAAGTTTATATGTAGATCTTGAGCATCATCATCATAATACATGTCTTGATCAATATACATAGGAACTCCACCTATAGCATCAATTAAACTTCTAAATGCATTGTAGTCTATCTCTACTATATAATTAACTGTAATATCTAAAAGCTTTTGAACTTGATATATAACTTCTTTCTCCCCACCTAAAGCATAAGCAGCATTCATCTTCCAATAAGGAACATAATCACCATATGCATCATATGCATCTTCTACTTCAATTAAAGTATCTCTTGGAATAGATACAATATTTATGCTATCTGTTTTAGGATTATAATTTAAAAGCATCATTGTATCAGTTCTTTTTGCTGCAGAATTCTCTATATTTTCTGTATCTCCAATATCCATTCCTAATAATAATATA
The DNA here is from genome assembly GCF_021412605.1 of Clostridium celatum. Taxonomy (NCBI): domain Bacteria; kingdom Bacillati; phylum Bacillota; class Clostridia; order Eubacteriales; family Clostridiaceae; genus Clostridium; species Clostridium celatum. The sequence goes on along the minus strand of NZ_JAJKGM010000007.1, from coordinate 57,846 downwards.
TTAACAGGTTCATTTCCAGATGGTGATACACCTTTAACCATATCATTATTATTTAATGAAAATACAAATGAAAATAAATAAATAGCAACAAACGCTATTAATAATATTGCAGTTATAATAGCTGCAGCTATTGCTCTCTTTATAGTAGCTTTTCTTTTTGCCTTTTTTCTTAATAGTTTTTTTCTTTCAAATTCTTGCCTTGCACTGAACTTTTGTGAAGTTACCTTACGCTTGACTTCCCTAATATTTTCGTTATTATCACCTGTTTTCTTAGCCATTATACCTTCCCCACCTTATACAATAATACTAATTATCAAGTTTATTTTTATTATACAATAAATAATTTCTTGCCTTTATTGTATTGATATCAACTGCATATCCCTTATTTAATAAGTATATTGTTGTGTGAGTTAACGCTTTAATCATGGCTAAATCTAAAGATTTATAGGAAATAGATCTAATCTCATCAATTCCATCAAATTCTCTTGAAGGTTCAATCAAATCAGCTAAATATACTATCTTATCAAGATTACTCATATTTTCTTTTCCAGTAGTATGCCACCTCATAGCACTCAAAATTTCTTCATCATTTATTTTAAATATATTTTTTGCTATAATTGGTCCAGCTATAGAATGCCATATTTCTTTAGTGTTTTCTTCATCTATAGATAAAGTAATATTCTCTTCATCTATAATTTTTCTTAACTGCTCTAAATCCATATTTTTTGCAACATCATGACAAAGAGCTGCAATTTCAGCTTTTTTTTGATCTTCTCCAAAAACCTTTGCCAATTCTACCGCTGTATTTACTACTCCTAAAGTATGATTATATCTACCAACTTTTAAATTTTCCTTTACGTAATCCTTTATTTTATCTATTTCCCACATCTTATTCTCCCTTATACAAAGCATTCTCTTCTATATAATCTTTAACTTCTTTAGATAGGAAAAAATCTACTCTTTTTCCATCCTGAATTCTCTTTCTTATAATAGAAGATGAAATATCTATATCCACAACATCTAATAATGTTATTTTACATTTATACTTATCTTCAAGCTTTTTCTTTTGTTCACTTAATATTTCTTTTGTATATACGCCTCTATTAAAAGCTACAAAAGTACAATTTTTCAATACTTGTTCTGGCTCTCTCCATTTTTCTATATCCATTAAGGAGTCACCACCTGAAATAAAAAATATTTCAGTGTCATAGTATTTATTCTTTAGATATTTCAATGTTTCATAAGTATAGCTATATCCATTTTTATTAACTTCATAATCGCTTATTATAAAATCTTCATAACCATCTATAGCTTTTTTTACCATATTATATCTATACTCAGCATCTATTATTCCATTATTTTTCTTATGTGGTGGATTTCCTGCTGGTATAAAAATAACTTTATCTAAATTCAATTGTTCCTTTGCCTCATAAGCAATATATAAATGTGCCAAATGTATTGGATTAAAAGTTCCACCCATAATACCATATTTCTTCATTGATATTTATTTTTTCCCTTGTGGTAATTCTATCTTAGACTTTTTAGATGATTTTTTATATAAAACTATCTTACTTCCTATAGCTTGAATCCCTTCACAACCTATAGCACTACATATTGCATCAGATGCCTCTCTTGCAGCTAATCCACTATTTTCTAAAACCTTTATCTTTATAAGCTCTCTCGCTTCTAAAGCCTCTTCTAATTGATTTAAGAATGCCTCTTCAATTCCATTTTTCCCGATTTGGAATATTGGATCCATTGTATTTGCAAGCCCTCTTAAATAAGCTCTTTGCTTTCCTGTTATCATATGATTATTCCTCCTATAAAATGTACTCGAATTCGAAGTCATTTAATCTAACCATGTCTCCGTCTTGTACTCCCATTTCTCTTATTTCATCTAATACACCTTTGTTTTTAAGAACCTTATGGAAGTATCTTAATGAATCTGCATCATGTATATTTACAGAAGCAAGTAATCTATCAACAAATGATCCTGTAACAACATAAGTGTCGTATTCTTCGCCTTCTTCAACTTCAATTGTGTATGTGAATCTCTTTTCTTCTTCAACATATCTTTCTTCTTCTGGTATTTCTAAATCCATAAATGGAATTTCTGTTAACATCTTACCTGCTTCTCTAATAACTTCTTCAACCCCAGACTTAGTTGCTGCAGACATCTTAAATACTTTATCAAAACCTAATTCGTTAACCTTTTTCTTAAAATCTTCAAATACTTCTTCATCATAAAGCATATCTGCTTTATTTGCTACTACTATTTGTGGTCTATCCCAAAGTTTTACTGAATACTTTTTAAGTTCTTCATTTATCTTAACGAAATCTTCAAATGCATCTCTTCCTTCGATTCCTGATATATCAACAACATGTATAAGAAGTCTTGTTCTTTCTATATGTCTTAAGAAATCTAATCCTAAACCAACACCTTCAGCAGCTCCTTCTATTATTCCTGGAATATCTGCCATAACGAATGCATTAATTCCTTCAGCCTTAACAACACCTAAGTTTGGCTTTAATGTTGTAAAGTGATAGTTTGCTATCTTTGGCTTAGCAGCTGTAACTGTTGATAATAAAGTTGATTTACCTACATTAGGGAATCCAACTAATCCAACATCAGCAAGTAATTTTAATTCAAGCATTAAAGTTCTTTCTTCTGCTGGCATTCCTGGCTCTGCAAAGTGTGGCGCTTGTCTTGTAGGTGTACAGAACTTACAGTTTCCTTTACCACCTTTACCACCTCTAGCTATAACATATGTATCATCTTTATGAGAAAGATCACATATAACTTTGTTAGTTTCAAAATCTCTAACAATAGTTCCCATTGGAACTCTTATGTATAAATCTTCTCCATCTTTACCATAACATTTTGAACCTTGACCGTTTCCACCAGCCTCAGCTACGAATTTTTTCTTATATTTAAAATCTAAAAGTGTAGTTAATCCAGTATCTACTGTAAAGATAACGCTTCCACCTTTACCACCATCTCCACCATCTGGTCCTCCAAGTGGAACATACTTTTCTCTTCTAAATGTAACTGCACCATTTCCACCTGCACCTGATTTTACTAATATCTTGGCTCTATCTATAAACATAGTTACTTTCCTCCTTGTAACTTCCTAATGTTAAACATAATAATCTATCTTTTATTATTCCTTAACATATATATTTTATAATAGTATATAAAAAAAAGATATTTATTACAAGAATAAAAGCACCCATAGGGTGCTTTTATCTATATAAAATATAATTATTCAGCTATTTCTTCAACGCTTACTGGGTAAACAGAAACTTTTTTCTTGTCTCTTCCCATTCTTTCAAATCTTACGATTCCGTCTTCTTTAGCAAATAGAGTGTCGTCTCCACCCTTACCTACGTTTAGACCTGGGTGAATCTTAGTTCCTCTTTGTCTGTATAGGATGTTTCCAGCTAAAACGAATTCTCCGTCAGCAGCTTTAGCACCTAATCTCTTAGATTCAGAGTCTCTACCATTCTTAGAACTACCTACCCCTTTCTTGTGGGCAAATAATTGAAGGTTCATCATTAACATACTCATTACACCTCCTCGAATTTTATTTTTATATATTTATTCCGTCTATTTTTACCAAAACTAGCTTCTAAGGACATCATTAAACTTTCTAAACTTTTTTCAAATGTTAGTAGTAATACTTGCCCTCTTTCAATATCATCTTTTTTAAGACTTGATAAATTCAGTGATAAAAATCCATCATTTACCTCATACTTTACTGGTAGTTTTAAAACTTCCGTAATACCTATTACAGTACTTTGAGATAAAACTGAAACACTATTACAAATCATGTCATACACATCACCTGTAGCACTTTCAATTTCCTCTCTAGATAAAGCATGCCCTTCAATCTTAAATCCGAGAGATACATGTTTTTGCTTAAATATAATAACCTTAATCATAACTTATAATTAAGCTTCGATTTTTTCGATTACTAATTTAGTGTAAGGTTGTCTGTGACCAGTCTTCTTTCTGTAGTCCTTCTTTGGCTTATACTTGAAAACTGTGATCTTCTTAGCTTTACCTTGAGCTGCTACCTTAGCAACAACTTTAGCTCCTGATACTAATGGAGCTCCAACTGTTAAGTTTTCTCCGTTAGAAACAGCTAAAACTTCAGTTAATTCTACTGTTGATTCAACTTCAGCGTTTAATTTTTCAACGTATATTACGTCTCCTTCTTGAACTCTGTATTGCTTTCCTCCAGTTAATACTACTGCGTACATTAAAAACACCTCCTCTTAAACGGTCTCGCCAATGTAGGTACAAAGATTTAACTTTGTTTTAATAAAACCCGTTATGTGCGGTTTACAAATGACATTTTATCATATAAAACTACATTTTGTAAAGAAATTTATTATACTTTTTCTATTGTTTTTATTTTGTACTTTTGGTAATTTTCTTTTTGATTAGAGAAAATTAATGGTTCAACCCTATATCCTTCTATGTCATGTACAAAATTTAAATAAATTTCTTTATCTAGTCCATCAATGTTTTTCAGAAATCTAACTAAATCGCCTTTTATGTCATCTTCATAATTTTTATCTATTTCTATGTAAAAATCCTTTATAGAATTTTCATTAGAACATTTTATTATTTCATTACTAATAAGAGTTTCTATATAAGATAATTTTAAAAGAAACCCATTGGATTTACATTTTTTACATGGTTCTTCTAAATATTCATAAATAGATTTTCCTGTTCTTTTTCTGCTTATTTGAACTAGATCCAACTCTGTAAATGGAAAAATCTTGACATTTCCTTTGTCTGCTTCTAATGATTTCTTTAGAGTTTTTATTACTGGTAATTTTTGCAATTCATCTCTCATATCGATAAAATCCACCACAATTATTCCACTTAAATTTCTTAATCTAATTTGTCTTCCAACTTCTTTTGCTGCTTCTAAATTTGTTTGATATATAGTTTTATTAAAATCTCTAGCTTTTGTATTTTTCCCACTATTAACATCTATAACATACATAGCTTCTGTTTTATCTATAACTATATATCCACCACAAGGAAGATTAACTTTTTTATGCCTTAATTTAATTATTTCTTTTTCTATACAATAATAATCAAACAAAGTTCTTTTATCTTCATAAAATTTAAACTCAAAGTTTTCCTTACTTTTAACTAAATCTTGAATTATATCTAAGAAATATTTATCATCGCTAATAACCTTAGTTTTTTTATCGTCTAACTCTTCAAAAAATCTATATATTAAACTATTTGATTTAATCTTGCCTATATTTTTTGAATATTTAAGTTTTCTTTCCAAAGCGTCTTTCTTTTCTAATAAAGAATTTAATTCTTCTACTAACTCTTCCTTAGTAGCATTAGCTGCTTCTGTTCTAAAAACTATGCCTATACCCCTAATTGGTTTTATAAATGTAGTCAAGTTTTGTCTATGTTCAAGTTGAGTTATTCTCTTTGATAAAGTTATTCCTTCGTCACCTAAAGTTAAAACCATAAGTTTTCCTAAAATTGACACTTTATTACTAACCTTTGCTCCCTTGTTTCCTAAAGGCTCTTTTAGAACTTCAACTAATAACTCCTCACCTTTTTTTATTCCTCTTCTTTTTAGCTCATCGCTATAATACATATAAGCTTCTTTTTCTAATCCTATATCTAAAAATATAGAGTTAATTCCTGGAATAATATTCTTAACCCTAGCTTTATATATTTCTCCAATTTGAGGACTAGTAGAATCCTCATGTGCAAAACATTCTACTAGTTCATCATTTTCTTTTAATGCAATTCTTAAGAGATTTTGCCTCTTCTCAACAAAAACTTCTCTCATATTTTACTACCTAAATTCCTTTGTATAAAGGAAAATATTTATTATTTTTTAATATATACATTTCTTCTCTTTTTATATTAACAAAAGCCTCTGGGTTTATTTCTGAAACTTTTCCCTTTAAGTAAGTAACTAAAAGATCAGCTGAAAGATTTTCTCTACTTCCTGTAGCTATTAATGTATTTAATATTAACTCATTATCTTTTATCCAATATTTAAATTCTTTAACAAAAGGTTTAATATCAGTAAGCTTTTCACCCTTTTTAGTTTTTTTAACTATTTCCCAAACTTTTTCATTAAGAGTAGTATTCATTTCTTCTTCAACTTTTGAAGTTCCATTTAACTTTATCTTAATTATATATCTAGCACCATCTAAAAGAGCCATTGCTTGTGGTAATCTTTTAACATTTTCAACTATTTCTACTGCATTTGCATGTAAGAATTTAATTGTAGGAGGCGCACTTTCATTTAACTTTTCTATTACCTCTCCTACTCCAAGAGATTCAGTTAAAACTAAATCTAAGTATTCTCCATCTGAATAAACACCAACAGAAAGTGGTTGTGCTATTGATAATGCCATATGTGGATTAAATCCTTTTGAATATTCAACTGGTAATCCTGATCTTTTTATTATTCTTTGAATAGTTCTCATTAAATCTAAATGTCCAATAAATTTAATTTCTTCACCCTTAGAAAACTTGATTACGTATCGCACCTTCAAAACACTTCCCTTCTTTAAAGTTTACATTTATACCACAACCTGTACATCCTTCTAGGCAGTTTCTTGTAAGCTCAGCTTTCTTAGCCTTTTCATTTTCTCTTTCAAGATATTTTCTATTAACACCAATATCAATGAAATCCCATGGAAGTACTTCATCATATGTTCTTTCTCTATATACATAGAACTCTGGATCTAAATTACATTCCTCCATAGATTCTTTCCATATATCCATATTAAAGTACTCTGACCAACCGTCAAATTTAGCGCCTTTTTCAAATGCTCTAATTAAAGCATCACAAGTTCTTCTATCTCCTCTTGCAAATACAGCCTCCATAAATGAAGTCTCTTGTTCATGGTAGTTAAATACTATACTTCTTGATTTTATTGCACCCTTAACAGCACCAATTCTTTCATAAACCACTTCTGGTCTTTCCATTGGAGCCCATTGGAATGGTGTAAATGGCTTTGGAACTAATATTGATGCACTAACAGTAATTTTTAGTCCCTTGCTTCTCTTATCCTTTGGAATACTAAAGTAAACATCTGCCATTTTTTCTGCTAATTCACCAATTCCAGCAGCATCTTCTGTTGTCTCATAAGGAAGCCCTATCATAAAGTATAACTTAATAGTACTCCATCCTGATTCAAAAGCACTTTTAGCTGCTTCTAGAATTCTATCTTCTGTTAACCCCTTATTTATTATGTCTCTCATTCTTTGAGAACCTGCTTCTGGTGCAAAAGTTAAACCTGTCTTTCTAACCTTTTGAATTTCTTTTATTAAATCAACAGAAAAGGCATCTACTCTTATTGATGGAAGAGCTATACCTACTTTATTTTGCTCATGCTCTAAAACTAGGCTAGATATTAAATTTTGAATATTAGAATAATCACAAATACTTAAAGATGCTAATGATACCTCATTATATCCAGTAGCCTTTAATGCCTTTCTTGCTTGTTCTAATAATGTATTAGTAGTCTTTTCTCTAACTGGTCTATAAATCATACCTGCTTGGCAGAATCTACAACCATTTGTACATCCTCTAGCAGTTTCTAAAACAACTCTATCATGAACTATTTCAGTATAAGGAACTATCATTTCATCTGGGAATGCTACTGAATCAAAATCATTAACTATTCTCTTTTTAACCTTTGCAGGTACATCATCATACTTTGGTTTAAATTCTTTTATTGTGCCATCCTCATTATAAGTAACATCATAAAGACTTGGAACATAAATTCCACCTATCTTTGATATTTCTCTTAAAAATTCTTTTTTATTAAAAGTGCCTGCTTCTTTATGTCTTGCGTAAACCTCTAAGACATCATTCATCATTTCTTCACCTTCACCAATTTCGAAGAAATCAACAATATCATATAAAGGTTCTGGATTATATGCACAAGGGCCACCAGCCATAATTATCGGAGCATCTTCTCCTCTTTCACTTGCTCTTATAGCTATTCCTGACATATCAAGCATATTTAATATGTTTGTATAACTCATTTCATATTGAAGAGTAAATCCTAACATATCAAACTTATCTAATGAAGTTTTAGTTTCTAATGTAAATAGTTTTATGTCATTTTCTCTCATTAATGCTTCCATATCTGGCCATGGTGCAAAAACTCTTTCACAATATGTATCTTTTCTTTCATTTATAGTATGATATAAAATTCTTGTTCCTAAGTGAGACATACCAACTTCATATACATCTGGGAAACAAAATGCAAATCTTATATTAACATCCTCTGGATTTTTTATAACTTGATTTAATTCACCACCAACATATCTAGATGGTTTTTCTACCTTACATAAAATATCATCAGTTATTTTATTCATAAGTACCCTCCTTTTAATCAGTTTGGATCTTGTAGTGTAGAGTTTCAAGCATAGGAATAAAGTCAGCAAAGCTGACTTTATAAATATATTTTAGAAACCCAATAAGAGTTACCTAGTTGAACTCTTAACTCCTCACTTCTAATTCCTAACTATTCTTATGATATTCTAGCATACTAAACATCTAAAAGTAAACTAAATGCTTTTACCAAGTCTTTTCTTGCTATACTCTTCTAAGCTAATATTTCCATATACTTTTAATGCTTCAATAAGCTCATCTTCATGCATTATAAATAAAAGTTTTAAATCATCATTTAATACATAAAATGTATTAAATCTATTTTTATCTATTATACTCATTAAATTAACTAAACCTTGTTTATAATATACTGAAATAATTCTATTATCTAAATACTTATTTCTTATTAGTTTATTCCTTTTCATAAATATATTCCCCATTAATATATAAGTGCTTGTTTTTTGCTGAGAATACGTTATATACCATATTAATATTCCCGAAATTAATAAGCTTAAATTTATTTCACCTACTTTTAAAATGAAAAGAAAAAATAAAATTATAAAGCATAATCCAAAAGCATAGCTAACCTGTGACATTATACTTTGAACCTTTTTGTAAAACATCTTATTAGACAGTATTATTTCTAAAATTCTTGCTCCATCTAATGGATATGCAGGAATCATATTAAATAAAAATAATCCTAAATTTATTAATATAAATTCACTAACTATATTGCTATCAACAAAAAAATTTATACAAAAAAACATTCCTGATATAAACAAATTAATTGCAGGGCCAGCAATGTATATTTTTATTTTATCTTTATCTAATAATTCATCCAAATTTGATAATTTTACTCGTGTTCCATATATATGAACTTGAAATTTACTAAACTGACTTCCCTTCCAATTAGCTACAATAATATGACAAATCTCATGTATAAAAATACTAATAAACGCTCTAATTGTATGTTTATTCATACTAAATAAAACTGCTAATAATAATAATTCTGCTACAAATAACCGCTTTCCTCTTTTCATCAATCTCACCTTAAAAAGTGCTATATTAATCTATTCACATATAAACTTTAATCCTCACTTTTACAAATTTATTTTATTTCCATTTATTTTCAACTTTATGTATTCATTAATCTTTTTTATTGTAGAGAATGCATCAATATCAATATTTTCACCACTTTCCTCATAGACATTACTATTCATTACAGCCTTTATATTGTTATAGCTTTCTGTAGCTTCTTCACTTGAAGAATATTTTAAATAAAATACAGTCATTATCATTACTAAAACAACTACTAATTGATAAATAAAAATATTTATCATGCTAGAAAAAAAGCCTTCCTTCTTATTAATCCTTTTACCGCTATTACCATACACACTTTCAAAATTACTTCTATTATAGACAGCAGACCTTTTATCTTTTACATTTGTATGTCTTAAGTTTTCATAATAATTTTTATATTCTCTACTATAATTTCTCATTTCTCCTCCTAAAAAAATTGCTTATTATATTGTATTTTTAACAATATCAAATTAGAACTTTCTAATGATTTTATCTCTAAGTTAAAAGGACATAAAAAAATAGATGTGTAAACTAACTTACACATCTATTTTTTAGAAACTTATCTTTTTTCTTCTCATTCCTATATTAAGCACTAATCCAAGTGATACAATTGTTGTTAAAAGGGAACTTCCACCATAACTAACTAATGGTAGTGTTATTCCTGTTATAGGCATAAGCCCAATAGTCATACCTATGTTTTGCCAAATAGCAAATAAAAAATATGCTACCATACCTATGGATACAATTCTCCCAAAAAGATCTTTTGCTGTTCTTGCAATATTAATCATTCTTGATATTAATAAAGCATAAAAGCTTAATAAAAATATTGCTCCTAATGTTCCCCATTGTTCTGATATTTGTGCAAATATAAAATCAGTTTCAACTTCTGGTACATTTTGTGATGCATATCCACCTGTTTTATCATTTGCTAAACTATTATGAGCTCCCCAAAATCCGCCTGATCCAATTCCTATAAGCGATTGTCTTAAATGATATCCGCTACTTGAACTATCCAGCTCCGGATTCATAAATGAGGTAATTCTTGTCTTTTGATAATCTTGTATAAGACTAGAATTCCATAATAACACTATTCCTAAAAGTAATGCTCCTAGCCCTCCAAGTATAACCCTTTTATCTAATCCACCTATAAAAAATACTCCTAAAACCATGAAAAATAAAACCATTGTCATTCCCATATCTGGTTGTATAACTATAAGACCAGCTGGAATTATTGCATAAATTGCTAATATACAGAAGTTTTTAAAATTATTTATATCACCATCTAAATCTTCAAGTTTTTTACCCATCATCATAATTGTTCCTATTTTAGCAAGCTCTGCTGGTTGGAACGAAAGCGGTCCCAATGATATCCATCCTTGAGCACCATTTACTGTTTTTCCTATTACCAAAACAAGTACTAATAAAGCAATAGACCCCCAATAAAACAAAGGCGTAAATCCTTTAATTATAGTATAATCTAATGCAATAACAAAATATAAAACAACTAATGATAAAATAAAGAATGCTCCTTGCTTTTTCAAATAAACTAAATCATAGTGAGCTTTAGTTGCTAAATATATGTTTAGTATTCCAAATATAGTAATAACTATTATTGATATAAGCATCCATTTATCTATTTCTTTTAATTTTTTAAAATCTATCTTAAAATTTGATAAAGGTATCATTGTCTCATCTCCTTAAATTTTACTTAATCATTATATCTTATTTCAACTTTTTTCACCATAAATAATTAAAATACTCTAATAAAATTCAGAAAAACTTAATATTTTAATCAACTAAATATTTTTTTATATCAACTTTAAATTCAAGTAATTTTGTTAGATGAAATCATTTTTTAATATCCTATATTCAATATTTTTGCCCCTATATCTTTATTATATTAACTTAATCTCCATAATATAAAAAAGCCTGCATCAAAATTAAATATAAATAAATTATTTACACTTCTTATTTTGATACAAACTTCTTATATCTTACCTTCCCTTTACATTTTTTATAGGGATATTTGCTATAAGTGAAGGTCCACCCTCTCCTTCAATACTATCACTTCTATTTAATGAAATTTCTACATCATTAGCATCAATTTCTATATATTTAGAAATAACCTGTAATATCTCTTCTCTTATCTTATCTAAAGTATCTGGGGTTAAATCTCCTCTATCATGAATAAGTATTAACTTTAATCTATCTTTAGCAACTTCTTTTGGTGTAACTTTACTTGAAAATACCCTTAATAAATCCATTTCCCATATTCCCCCTAGCTTTTCTTAAACATTCTTTTTATTGCTGAAAAAAGTCCTGTTGATTCTGATCCCAATTTTAATAATGGAACTTCTTCTCCTGTAATTCTTCTTGCAACATTTCTAAATGCTTGACCTGACATAGATTTGTCATCTAAAGCAATAGGTTCTCCTTTGTTAGTTGAAACTGTGATATTTTTATCATCAGGAACTACTCCTAAAAGTTTAACAGATAAGGTTTCTATAATATCTGATACGTCAAGCATATCCCCTCTTCTAGTCATCTCATAATTTAATCTATTAACGATAACTGCATGATCTTCCAATCCCTTTGCATCTAGCTTTCCAATTACTCTATCTGCATCTCTAACTGATGTTATTTCTGGATTAACAACAACTATAGCTCTATCAGCACCTACTACTGAATTTTCAAATCCTTGCTCTATACCAGCTGGCGAGTCAATTAATACATAATCAAAGTCTTCCTTTAGTTTATTTACCAACTCAAACATATCTTGTGCTCTAATATCATCTTTATCTTTGGTTTGAGCTGTTGGTAAAAGACATAAATTTGAATATCTTTTATCCTTTATTAAAGCCTGCTTTAATCTGCATCTATTTTCAATAACATCTATAATTGTATAGACTATTCTGTTTTCCAATCCCATAAGAACGTCAAGGTTTCTAAGACCAGTATCTCCATCAACCACTACAACCTTTTTCCCTAGCTTAGCTAAAGATGTTCCTAAATTTGCAGTCGTTGTAGTTTTACCAACTCCACCTTTACCTGATGTAATAACTATCGAAACTCCCATGTAAATCCCTCCACTTTTTTAATAAATATATTTATTAGGTAAATATGGTTCTACTACTATATAACCATCCTTTATTTTAGCAACCTCTGGATAAGATGGCTTTATACCATCATCTGGTGATAGTGTTAATATATCAGAAATTTGCATTAATTCTGGCTGCATCAAAAATGCGGCTATTATAGATTTTTTATTTCCACCTGTACCAGCTCGCACTTGTCCCTTTATACTACCTAATACTATAATATTTCCACCTGCTTTTATTTCCGCACCACTATTAACATCACCTATAATAATAATATTACCTGGATATTCAATGCATTGACCACCTCGTACTGTTTTTTTGATAAATTTTGTTTTTCCTTCATTAATACCATTAAAAATCCTACTACTATTATTACTTTTATTAAATTCATTAATATCATCAAAAACACAATCTCTTACATTTATTTTTTCACATATTTCATCTTTTAATTTTGCTATATCACTATCTGTAACATTCTTAAAATTTGATGTGATTTTTATTATAGAGTTACTATAAAAGGCCTTTCCTTTTTCTAAGGTACATATTACACCTTCTATTACAGCATCAAAAGTTGGAAATTTTTCTATGTCTATTATAACATTAACTCCATCTTTATTCCCTCTAATTTGTATCCTATTATCATTCATTGGTTACCCTCCACCAATTTTTAACTCAATGTAATTATACCCCTAATTATATCATATATCTACACTTAGTAACATATTTCATTAAAAAGTAATGTAAGTTTTTACAAAAAAAGCACTTATTTTACTATACCACAATTTGTTCTAGTAAATAAGTGCCTTTATACTTTATTGTTCTATATTATTTGTTTCTGTATTAGTATTTTGATTATTAGTGTCTTGTTTATTTGCTTCTACATTGCTTTCTTCTGTTTCTTTATTATCTGCTGGTGCATTTACAACATACTTTTGGAAACTTGAAGATGTTGACGCATAATTAGGATTAATTTTTAATAACTCATCTTTAAAATACGCCTCATATATAGCTTTATGAACAGTAGCTCCTGAGCTTCCCTTATTACCATCATAAAGAGTTGAAAAAATAGCTATCTTAGGGTTATCCATAGGAGCAAAGCTTATATAGTTACCGTGAGGCCTTCTTCCTATTTCAGTATAATGCTCCTCAGTACTAAAATCGGCCGTACCTGTTTTACCTACAACTTCTATAGGAAAATTACCAAAGCATTCATACGCTAAACCGTTATTAACGTATGTATTAACTTTTCTCATACCTTCTTTTACAGCCTGTAAATATTCTTCTGGAATATCTAACTCATCTACAACTTCTGGTTTAAACTCATGTAACACTTCTCCTGTAGGAGATGTTATTTTATCAACTATAGAAACCTTATATCTAGTTCCTCCTGATGCTAACGTTGCAACATAATTAGCTAATTGAAGCGGAGTAAAGTTATTCATAGATTGACCTATTGCATCAGTTACCGCTTGAGATGGTCCTTTAATTTCAGTAGTCATACTAAAAATAGTATAATCAGCTATTATAGTTGAAATAATGTCTGCTTGATCTTCTATAGTAACCTTGGTATTATTAGCTTTTTCATAATTAGCTATGCTTTTTTTATACTCTTCTGATGTATTCATTATACTTAATACATCATTTTCAATATATTCCTTAAAGGCAACATCATCATCAACTTCTTCACTTGTTCCAACTTTTTCCAATGTCGAATTAATTTTCTCTTTTAAGCTAGATTTTAAATTCTTTAATTCATCAGTATCCGTATCTTTATAACCGATATCAAATGGAACGAAATAATATGCTCCATACTTTCCACTTTCTAAATAATCTACTAAAGTGAACATATGACTTCCTAAAACGGCATTTTTCCATGAAGTAAAGTTATATGTTTGACCAAAATCTTCATATATTTCTATTCCTGTAGAAGGATTTTTCCCTTGTTCAACTCCTAGCCCAAATTTCCATGCATAATGAGCTAATGTATTTAATCCCTCTATCTCGGAACCTGTCTCTTCAACCCCTTTTAAATACAGTCTAAGTCCTGTTTCATAGAAAAAGTAGTTAGATGAAAATTGAAGAGCCTCTTTTACTGTAATTACTCCATTAGCACTTCCTTGGAAGTTTTTAACTGTAAGTCCCGCTCCACTCCAAGTACCAACGTCATTCATTGTTTCATTTACTGTTATAACGCCTTCCATTAAACCAGCTATTGATGTAAGTGGTTTAAATACTGAACCTGGTTGTAAAGTACCTTGAGTCGCATAATTAAATAATGGTTTTGGATATATATCATAGATATCTTCTCTGATTCCACTTTCATTTTTAGGGAATAATTCATCTAAACTCATTGTTGCCCCAGTATCTTTTATATGTTGTAATCCAAAAGCCTCTAAGTTCGGTGAAAAATACTTTTCATATAATTCATCACTTAATTGCCCAGAAATAGCAAAATCATTTGGATTAAAATCCGGATAACTAGCCATAGCTAACACTCTTCCAGTTCCAACCTCAATAGCTACAACAGCACCTCTTGTTGCACTTTTTTGTCCATCTTCATTTCTAACACGTTCAAGTGTATCTTTTAGTGCTTCTTGAGCTGCATATTGAACATCTTTATCAATTGTTAAATATACATTGTTTCCTGGATAAGACTCTAGCTTAAACAACTCTTCAGTTGCTCTACCTTGTGAATTAACTTTTACAGTTGTTCCACCTTTATTTCCTTTTAATTGATCTTCTAAAGCAGCTTCTATACCTGAAGTACCTATTAAATCTGTAGATATATCATATCCTCTTAACTCATAGCTTTCTGCCTCAGAGCTATTTATAGATGAAACGTATCCAATTACTGATGATGCCAAATTATTGTAAGGATATGTTCTAACTGGTTGTAAACTAACATCTATTCCTGGTAAATCACTTAATCTTTGGTATATTATAAATGAAGTATCTCTCTTTATATTATTAGCTATTGTAACAGCCTTATATCCCTCATAACTTTTCATTTTAATAGCATCTTTTACAACAACATACTTTCTAATATCTTCTATAGAATATCCATTACTAACAATGTCATTAAATATTAATTCTCCAATTTCATATGAGGTTAACTTGCTACCACTATTGTTATATTTTTTATATAAAGTATTATATTCATCAATTGTATATCCATCTGGTAATAATAATTCAAACAAATCATATTGATTTATCAAATAATAAAAGGTTTCTTCCGGTGTTATTGCTAAAAGTTTTTCATTAACCTTTTCTATTTCCGCATCGGTTAAATCTCCAGATTTATCTTTATACAGTTCATTTTCTATACTTTCATTCATTCCTCTATCACGCTTAAATCTTATCTCTGATGATTTTTTTGCATCCTCACTTGATACTTTAAAATCAAAATAGAATTCGCCTTCTGAGTTTATTTTTAAAGATAAATCATCATTAAAACTCTCATTATTTTCTTTAAGTATATTAAACACTTTTGCCATAGTGCTATAAAAGGCCTCTGTTGCTTCTTCTGCTTCCATATAAGTTAATACATATGTCTGTGTATTACTTGCTAAAATATTTCCATCACTATCATATATAATTCCTCTTGGTGCATTTTCAGCAATAAATCTAGTTGAACTAACATCAGCTTTTTCCTTATATTCATCGTATTTATATACTTGAAGGAATAACAATCTGAATACTATAGTACCTAAAATTATAAACATTATTATATATAAAATTGTGTACCTTACATCTCCCTTATCCTTTTTAGGCTTATTTACTATCATTAAAACCTCCATGTATCCCTAGCAATATATTTATCTAAAGTAGTTAAAATTAACTTATAAAATAACATCATACATATTGAATTCATAATACTAGATAATAATGCACTTCTTAAATCAATACTTAATGAGAAAATTTTAAATATTATCGCTACCCCTAATACTTTTAATATTGATATCCCCAAAGCAGTTGCTATTGGAATTAATCTATTTTCTTTAAATATATTCTTTCCAACCTTTGCTGCTAATACACATAAAAGCATATTCAAAAGCAAATTTACCCCAAATCCTTTAAAAAAGAAAATATCTTGTAAAAGTCCACTTACAATACCTATAAATATTGCTTCTTCACTTCCACAAATTATAGAATATGCAATTGCAAATACAAATAAAAGGCTCGGAAATACTCCATTTATAGAATAATATGGTAATATAGTGTTATCTATAACTAGTAAGCATATTGATATTAATATTAATATTAACCTTTTCATAAATTAACCTCTAATCATATTTTACTTTTTCTTTTGGAATAATTATAACTAATTCCTCTAATTTATTAAAATCAACATATGGCTTTACTACAGCACTCTTCATAACTTTTACATTATCTGTTTCAACTGATATTACTTCCCCAATTCTAATCTCCTTAGGGTACATACGTCCAAGTCCTGATGTTAAAATAACATCACCTTCTTTTATTTCTGAATCAATAGGAAGGTTTGTTAACGAAATTAGATTCCTGTTTTTTCCATCACCAATTCCTTTTATAATTCCCGTAGACTCTCTTGTACTTTCAACCATAGCTGCAACAGCAATATTTTCATTTAATATAGTTTGCATTATTGAAAAGTTCTCTTCTGATCTAGTTATTTTTCCAACTAACCCTTGTGAACTAATTATAACCATATCTTTTTCTACACCGTCTTTAGTTCCCTTATCTATAAGGTATCCATTTGAAATATTTCCACCACTATATCCAATTATATTACATCCTAGATAATCGTAGTTTTTATTAGCATTTGCATAATTTAATATTTCTCTTAATTTATCGTTCTCTTCTTTTAACCTATTATACTCAACTAATTTATTCTCTAACTCTGCATTTTCTGAAATAAGAGCATCATTTTCTTCTTTTACATTTTTAAAATTCACAAAAAAATCAAATGAATTTTTAAGTTTATCATTTACTGAATAAATAATTCTTTGAAGAGGACTTATTATTGTCCCAACACCACTAGATATACTATTTGAATCTTTTTTAAGACTAAACATAATTACGCCTAAAAAGGCAACTGACAGTACCACAATAGTTACTGCCAGTTTGTTTTTAAAAGGTTTCATTATTGACCTCTTTGAGTTTTGCTTAATTCATCAAAATTATCTAGAGCTTTTCCTGCTCCTAAAACAACACAATCTAATGGTGACTCAGCAATATGAACAGGCATATTAGTTTCCTTATTAATTAATTGATCTAGGCCTTTTAACATAGCTCCACCACCTGCTAACATTATTCCTTTTTCCATTATATCAGCTGATAATTCTGGTGGTGTTTTTTCTAGTGTAGTTTTTATTGATTCAATAATTGCATATACAGGTTCTTTTAATGCTTCTCTTATTTGATCTTCTGTTATAGTAACTATTTTAGGAAGCCCTGTTATCATATCTCTTCCCTTAATATCCATACTTGCTTCTTCTTCATCTATTTTATAAGCTGAACCTAATTCCATTTTTATTTGCTCTGCTGTTCTCTCACCAATCATTAAGTTAAATTCTTTTTTAACATAAGCTATAATAGATTGATCTAATTCATCACCAGCAACTCTTAAAGATTTGCTTGTTACTATTCCTCCTAAAGAAATAATAGCAACTTCTGTAGTTCCTCCACCAATATCAACTATCATGCTTCCTGTTGGCTCTCCAACTGGAAGTCCTGCACCTATAGCTGCTGCCATTGGCTCTTCCATTAAAACTACATCTCTAGCTCCAGCAAATTTTGCAGCTTCTTCTATAGCTCTTCTTTCAACTTCTGTTACTCCTGATGGATAACATACTATTATTCTTGGACTAGTAAAAGCACTTTTGCTTGTAACTTTCTCTATTAATTTTTTTAACATAGTTTGAGCAACATCAAAATCAGCTATAACTCCATCTTTAAGTGGTCTTATTGCCACAATATTTCCTGGTGTTCTACCTATCATTAACTTTGCTTCTTGACCAACTGCTAATGGTCTTTTTGTATTACTATTTATAGCTACAACTGAAGGTTCACTTAATACTATTCCTTTTCCTTTTACGAAAACAAGCGTATTAGCTGTTCCTAAATCTATTCCCATATCTTTGTTACTACTGAAAAATCCCATGTGAATTCCCCTTTCGATTATATAATTCCTTTTTCTTTTAAACTGACATATTTATTATTTCCAATTATAATGTGATCTAACACTTCAATTCCCATTATCTTTCCACATTCTTTTAGTCTAATTGTTATATTTATATCTTCCTTACTCGGACTTGGGTCACCAGAAGGATGATTATGACATACTATAATACTTGCGCTCCCCATCGAAACTGCTTCCTTAAAAACCTCTCTTGGATGAACTATTGATGAATTTAAAGTTCCCTTGAAAACATCTTTTGTAGCAATAATAATATTCTTAGTATTCAACAATATAATTTTAAATATTTCTTGATTTAAATTACTCATCTCATTTATTAATAAAGATGAGATATCTTTAGGCGACGTTACCTTAAAGCTATCATTAATAGATTTTAAAGTCTTAAATCTATTAAACAACTCTGTCATTGCTATTATTTGACAAGCTTTAACTTTTTTAATACCTTTTATTTTATTTGCTTCATCATAACTTATATTTAAAAGTCCGTCTAATCCTTTAAGCTCAGCAATAATCCTACTACTGAGATTTATAACATTTTCACCCTTTGTACCTGTCCTTAATAATATGGCTAATAGTTCCGCATCACTTAAACTTTTCACTCCAAATTTAAGTAATTTTTCTATTGGTCTTTCATTTAATGGTATATCATTTACTCTTATATTTTCTGGCATAAAAACTCCTTAAAGTAAATTTATACCCACCCCTCATTGTTATGTAATATCTTTTAGAATTTTGTTAAGTAAATTTAACGGTAAACCAACTACATTATAATAACAACCATTTATCTTCTCAACAAAAACTCCGCCAAAGCCTTGTATTCCATAGGCTCCTGCTTTATCTAAACATTCTCCTGTTTCTATGTATCTATGTATTTCTTCGTCTGTTAATTTTGAAAAGTAAACTTCTGTATAAAGACTTTTACTTTCCATAATTCCCGTAGAAGTATTAATAACAGTAACACCAGAATATACTCTATGGACATTATCACTTAAAAGTTTAAGCATTTCCATAGCCTCTTCTTCATCTCTTGGTTTTCCTAGTATTTTATCATTAATAACTACTATAGTATCTGCTGCTATAATAACACAGTCTTCACTGACCTTAGATTCTATGTCTTTAGCTTTTCCTTTTGATAAAGTCTTAACGTATAAATCTACATCACCATTAAAACTTATTTTTTCTTCATCAAAATTGCTAACCCTTACTTCAAAGTCATCTACTATTCTAGCTAGTAATTCTTTTCTTCTCTCTGAAGCGGATGCTAATATAACTTTCAAACTATCACATCCTACAACATTTATTTTTTATTATTCCCAATTTTATATCAGTCTTACACTTAACTTTAAATTTTAATTAATAACAAAATAAAAAAAGAGGTAAATGCTTCCTGTCACCTATCTTTTTTCTAATATAGTTTAACACTTTATAGATATTCAAACAAGCACTTTCCTCTTTTTATATATGAATTTTTATATAGATTTATATGTTTATCTAATAATATTATAAGTCCCCAAATTAACTAAAGTTAATTAGTGTCGTATATATAAATTGCATTTCTTGTGATACATCTTCTTTTTTAATTTCTGATGCACTTTCATTTATGTGCTGTTTTAAATTATTTAATACTTCTATTTTATCTCCTGATTCTACACTGTCTAAATTTGAAACCCAAGTTTTAAAATCATCTGTAGACACGGATTTAACATCACTATTAAGAGATGTATTTAATAATTTTAAGTAACCATCACAAATTGCAGACACTTGACTTTGAACTTCATCATTTACATTTAAATTAATTGTAACTTTTGCACTTTCTATGCCATTAGATGTTAATTTATTTACTACTGAATCCGCCTCATCACTATTATATATACCTGCTAAAACTTTAAACTTATCACTATCATTAAATATAAAAGCGCTATATTCACTACTAATTTTACTTAATATAACATTAGCATTTTCGTTGCTTGAAAAATATCCACATTGAACTATTACGAAAGAAGAAACTACATTATTACTACTTGTTATAGTCGAATTATCATCAGTATTATTATCAACTTCTTCACTATTAATCTTCGTATTTTCACTTATTTGTTGTTTCTCATTGGCATCTATTAAATTCTCATTTGCATCATTTGCAGGTAAAAAATAGATAATTACATTTGCTAATAATACTCCAACTATAATTACAAATACACTCATAACTACAAATGATAAAATTGATTTCCAAATATCATTGTTTTTCTTTTTTTTATAATTGTATTTAGTATACCTCACTTTCTCATCCTCCCTCTCCCCTACCTTTATTGTTGTTTTAATAGTCTTACATTACAATATATTCATCAGTAATAGCTTATATACATTATGTAAAAACTTATTTTTATTTTTCCAAAATAACCTCTAAATAGATATCATCAAACTCTATATTATCTTGATTTAATTATTTACTAAATTTAACAAAAAAGTGATGATATATTATACAGAAATTTATACATTCTAATAAGTAGCTTACTGCTTCTTAATATATATTCTTTCCAGTCATATCATCACTTTTTCTAATGTAACTTTTAACTTCTAATCTTTTGTTGCTAAGATTTCTTATATTTATTTAATCTCTTTTAGTATAGCCTTTAAGTATTCGTAGCAATTTCTTACCGAAGATATACTCATATGTTCATCTGGTGTATGAACATCATAAAGATTTGGCCCAAAACTTATCATATCAAGGTTTCCTAGCTTTTCATTAAATAATCCACATTCAACCCCAGCATGAATCGCAACTATCTCTGCTTCCTTACCATACATTTCTTTATGAACATTTTGACATATTTCTCTTATCTTTGAATTTGGATTATACTCCCAAGCTGGATAATCTGATGTTGTAGAGAAATCTCCACCTAAAAGCTCAACTATAGTTTTACTTCTTAAAACTATTTCTTCCTTTAATGAAGGTACTGAACTTCTAATAGCAGAATCAAATATAACTTTATTATCTACAGTAGTTAATACTCCTAAATTTGTTGAACTTTCAACTAACCCTTCTATTTCTGTACTCTTTGTATTTATTCCATTTGGATAAAGATATAATAAATTCACAACTTTACTTGTACATTCATCTGTAAACTCTTTTCCTTCATTATTAGAATAAATTGAAGCCTCTATTTTTAATCCTGGGTCTTGAGCTCTAAGTTCATTTGAGATTATTGTGTTCCAATTATTAATTATATCCACAACTATATTTTCATCATTAACATTTATAGCTATTACAGCCTCTGCTTCTCTTGGAATAGCATTATTTTTTGAACCACCATTTAAACTTACAAGGTTAAATTTAACTTCTCTTAATAATCCCTTAAGAATTCTGCCTAATATTTTATTTGAATTTCCTCTTTCTTTAATTATATCCATACCAGAGTGACCACCCTTTAATCCTGATATGTTTATTTTTATTAACTTTTTATCATTTATAGCTTGATAATTTACATCTATAGTAGCATTGCTTCTTATACCGCCTGCACAGCTAACTAATAAGTAACCTTCTTCTTCATTATCAAGATTAATTAATATCTTCCCATCTATATGTTCTTTATTTATAGCCATTGCACCTGACATTCCTGTTTCTTCATCAGTAGTAATTAATACCTCTATTGGTGGATGTGGAATATCATCTGATGCTAAAATAGCCATTGCATAAGCAACTGCAATACCATTATCAGCTCCTAATGTCGTATCTGTTGCATAAATATAATCATCAACAATTCTTAATTTTAATGGATCTTTTTCAAAGTCATGCTCTATTCCATTATTCTTTTCACAAACCATATCCATATGACCTTGAATAATTACCGTTGGTGCATTTTCATATCCTTTTGTACCTGGTTTTTTTATAATAATATTTAGCGCTTCATCTTGGATAGACTCTAAACCTAATCTTTTACCAAAATTTAATAAATAATCACTTATTTCTTTTTCATTTCCTGATCCCCTAGGAATATTTGAAATTTCTTCGAAATATTCAAAAACAGCTTTTGGTTCTAAATTTTGTAAAACTTTCATATTGTTGTCTCCTTATTTTGTTAATTATGTTAAAATAATTATATATCAAACAGTATACTATAATCTATATATCAATAAAATTTACTGCTATATAATTTTTATTTTAATTAAAGTGAGGTGGTTTTATGCAAAAGACTAAAATGATTTTTACAATTGGACCTGCAAGTGATAATGAAGAAACTTTAACAAAACTTATAAACATAGGAATGAACGTTGCTAGATTAAATTTTTCCCATGGAACTCACGAAACCCATAAAGATAAAATAAACCTTATAAAAAAAATACGAAAATCCCTAAATACTCCAACAGCAATAATGTTAGATATTAAAGGACCTAAAATTAGAACTCATAACTTTATTAATGATGCTGTAGAGTTAAAGGCTGGACAAATATTTACATTTATATGTGGTGAAGAAATTTTAGGAGATAATACATGTTGTTCTATAACATATGACGAATTATATAAAGATGTTAAGCCTGGTGGCACTATTCTTGTAGATGATGGTGTTTTAAAATTTGAAGTTATCTCTGTAGAAAATAAAAGTATTGTATGCAAAACATTAACTGATGGTGTAATTAGAAATCATAAAGGGGTTAATGTCCCTAACGTTAGTATCAATCTTCCTTCTGTAACAGAAAAAGATAAAAACGACTTAATATTTGGATGTAAAATGGGTGTTGATTTTATTGCTGCATCTTTTGTAAGAAAAGCCTCTGATATCTTAGAAATTAGAGATTTGCTTAATGCCAATAACGGAAGTAACATTCAAATAATAGCTAAAATTGAGAGTCAGGAAGGCGTAAACAACATAGATTCTATTTTAGAAGTATCTGATGGAATAATGGTTGCTAGAGGAGACATGGGCGTTGAAATTCCAATAGAACGAGTTCCTCTTATTCAAAAAACTATAATAAGGAAATGTAATGAAGCTGGAAAAATAGTAATTACAGCTACCCAAATGCTTGATTCAATGATAAGAAACCCACTTCCTACTAGAGCTGAAGCTTGCGATATATGCAATGCCATTTTTGATGGTACCGATGCAATAATGTTAAGTGGTGAAAGTGCAAGTGGATTATATCCTATAGAAGCAGCAATAACTATGTCTAAAATAGCAAAAGAGACGGAATCACATTTAGATTATAACTTTTTAAATCAACGCTTAAAGGAACCTGCAATGTACGATTTTGCTGAAGCTATAAGTTATTCAACTTGTAGAACTTCCAATGTTCTTCATGCTAAGGCAATAGTAGCTGCCACAAACTCTGGTTCTACAGCTAAACTGGTATCAAAATATAAACCTAGGTGTCCTATAATTGCAATAACTCCTCATGATGAAGTTATGCGTGGATTAAGCTTAAATTTTGGTGTCTTTCCAGTTTTATGTTCTCATTTTGAAAGTACTGATGATATTTTAGCAGAAGCAAAAAGAGTTGCTAAGAAGCTAGAACTCGCTACAGAAGGTGATGATATTATTGTAGCTGCAGGCATGCCAACAAACTATACTGGCGGAACCAACATGCTAAAAATAGAAAAAATATAGTTAAAATTAACCTAAAAAGTGCTTATATAACTGAAATGTTATATAAGCACTTTCTCTACTCTAACATTTAATCTAATTTCATAGATAACTGTTCTCTAATATATTTCTTTCATCCTAGAATAAACCTTTGAATAATTCTCCTAGAGTAACCCCATCTTCTGTATCATTATATTGCATGTATTCATTTGATCTTTCTACTGCATCTTTAATACTTAAAGATATTCT
This sequence comes from Clostridium celatum, assembly GCF_021412605.1. Lineage (NCBI taxonomy): Bacteria > Bacillati > Bacillota > Clostridia > Eubacteriales > Clostridiaceae > Clostridium > Clostridium celatum. The sequence continues at coordinate 33,257 of NZ_JAJKGM010000007.1, read as the reverse complement.
CTTATCTGCTTTATTAACATCAAGAACCTTAACTTTTACAGTTTGACCCATTTGAAGTACATCTGATGGTTTTGCTATATTTTCATCTGTAATTTCATTTATATGAACTAATCCTTCAACTCCTGGGAATAATTCTACAAATGCACCAAATGACATAAACTTAACTACTTTACCTTCTACTACATCTCCTGCTTTTATGCTATCTGCATGTACCTTCCAAGGTTCTTTATCTACATCTTTTAATATTAATGAAACTCTCTCATTTTGAGCATCTACTTCACCAACAAATACTGTAACCTTATCTCCAACATTAACAACATCTTCAACTCTTTTAACTCTTTCCCAAGCTAAATCATTAATGTGAATTAATCCTGTAACTCCACCGATATCAACAATTGCACCAGCTTTTATTACTTTCTTAACTATACCTTCTCTTTTTTCTCCACTTTTAATAGACTTCCAAATTTCTTTCTTTTTAGCTTCATAAGCTTCTTCTTCTAAAATTCTTCTAGAAGCAACAATTTTTCTGTTTCTTAAGTCTAATTCTGTTAATCTAACTTCAATTTCTTTTCCAAGTAAAGTTTTAAGATCAACTCTTTCTCTCGAAGCTAATGATGCTGGAATGAATACTCTAATAGATCCATAATATGCAACTAATCCACCTTTAACTTCCTCTTTAACTATAACCTTAATAGTTTCTTCATTTTTAAATGCAGTCTTTAAATCTTCTTTTTCAGTAATTTGAAGTGCTCTTAATCTTGATAATTGCACATAACCTTCTCCATCGTTAGGTGAAATAACGTATACATCTAAAATATCTCCTGGTTTAACCACTTCATTTAAAGAAACATCATTATTTGTTAATTCCTCTTTAGATATAACACCATCAAATGCGTAATTAATATTAACTATAACTTCTTTATCATTAACATCAATAACTTGACCTTTTAATATATCTCCTGAACTTATTCTCTTAACATCAAAATCTTTTAAAAAATCTCCCATTGAGTTTTCGTTTAATTCAACTGTCATAATACCACTCCTCATATAACAAACATTTCACTCTTAATTTTAAGCTACCCTTTAATTTTATACAAGTGTAACTCTCAAAATTTAACTTATTAAAAATATTGTAAATAATAAAAAAAGAACCTCTATTCAGTAAGAGGCCCTTTATTTACTATATTAAGCTTTTTTCCTTACTAATGATGTTATAGCAATAATTTATTATATCTCCACGCTTTATTATACCAATAAAAATACCTTCATCATCAACAACTGGTACAAAATTTTGAGTTGTTGCTAATCTTATAATACTTTCTACATCAGCATTAATTGATACACATTTATGCCTTGTTCTTCTTGGTATTTCACTAACCTTAACATTTTCAGTATTCTTAAAATTAAGATTTGGAGTATTTTTTAGTTTCCACAACAAATCTCCTTCTGTTAATGTTCCCATATACTTGCCTTGTTTATCTATTAATGGAATAGCAGTGTAACCATGATGTTCCATTCTTTCTATAACCTGCCTCATTGTTGCTTCTATATTTTCGTAAATAACCTCACTTTTAGGAGTTAAAAGAAACGCAATATTCATATCATTTCCCCTTCTTTTAATTCTAATTTATAATTATATCTTCCTATTTCATTTTATCATATTTTCAATGTAAATGTTGTAAATATTTTGATTTTTAACAATTTGTTAATTTAGTTGCGTGTTTATTGAAAATTTTATTTTTAAACTTATCTTCATATCTTATATACTCATATTCGTCAATAATTGTTGATACCTCTTTATATATTTCATCACCACATAAACTTCTTTTTACAATAAGCTCGTCCATAACTTTACTATCACATTTTGAACATATACCAAGAGATATAAATCTCCACCCTACTATTATAAATGGATAACTAACATCTAGTTTACTCTTACATTTAGGACAAATTTGTTTAATCTTACTATAGTCTAATTCAATATCCTCTAATGATTTTACATCTAAAGCTGGCATTTTAAATATATCCTTTATAATATAGTTTTTTACAGCTCTTGAATTATATATATTCTTAAATACATGAGCTGTATAAATAGCATCATTTAAAGCATCATGTAATAGCTCTTCATTTGCTTTTATTTTTAAATACTTAAGAGCATTCTTTAAGCTTAATGATTTTTTATATCCTAATATTTTGGTTGTATATTCTTGAATATCAAGATAATTTTGTATCCAACTTAAATCATTATAGCCATAATAATTAGAATTCCTTATTATTTCAGCAATATCATCCTTTGCCCATGAACAAATAATGTCTCCATCATCTACCATATTCCTTAATTTTTCAATTCCTTCTATAAAAGGTACTCCATTTTCTAAACTTTTTACATCAATATTAGTTATCTCTAATATTTTAGGATTTATTACTGGAATTACACTTGGCTTTATAAATACCCTTAACTCTTCTAATGGTTTAAGATGTACATCTAATTTTATTGCACCAATTTCAATTATCTCATTTACTAAATCTAAATTTTTCAAATTTGGAATTTCATTATATATATTAGGAAAACACTTATGTATTCCACTTAAATTATTAAATTCTAAGTCAATTATTATAAAAGCCAAAATTCTCCCCCCTAAATCTCAATACCTGCTAATTTCATCAAATGTCTTGCATTCTGTGTCTCACTTTTTCCTTTTCTGAGAATATAATCAAAATGTATTTCATTATTTTTATAGTATTCTCTAAAATTATAATTAACAAGCCACTTTCTTTCATTTTCTAAATTACATAGCTCTAAATCATGTGTAGAAACTAATCCCATACCATCCAATTTTACAAGTTGTTCTATTAATATTTTAGCACCTTCATGTCTATCTCTTGAATTAGTACCTTTAAAAATCTCATCTAACAAGAAAAATACTTTTTCTCCACGTTTAGCTCCTTCAATTACTAATTTAATTCTTAATATTTCTGCATAAAAAGATGATATATTTTCTTCTAGATTATCCTGTGTTCTCATACATGTATAAATATTATATATTCCACATTTAAACGATTTTGAAAATGTAGGTAATCCTAAATATGAAAGCACCATATTAAATCCAATTGTTCTTAAAAAGGTACTTTTTCCTGACATATTTGAACCTGTAATCAATGCAACCTTCTCTGAATTACTTAATTTAAAACTATTAACTTTAGCTCTATCTCCAAGTAGCGGATGTCCCCCATCTACTATCTCAATCTCATTTGCACCTGAAATACTTGGATAAACCCAATCTTCATGTTCAAATGCTAAACTAGAAAGACTTATTAATGATTCAATTTCTCCCATTATTTTCAGCCATTTTTCTAAATTTTCACCATTAGTGCTCTTCCATTTTTCTAAATTATACAGAATAAATATATCTGACATAAATAGTACATTTATTATTAAATAGTAAGCATTTGCATTACTATCTCCAAGCCAATTTATTATATTCTTAAGCTTAGACATTTGTTTTTTGCAACTTACATCTCTACTGAATAAACCCTTTTGTAATTTAACTAATTTATCTGATTTAAAGTTTTCCTCTTGAATTATGCTTAATATATTACTATATTGAACTATTTTCTTTTTATTACTTATAAAAATATCAATGACATCTGTTAATCTTCTTGTAAGTAGCTTAATTACTAAATAATTTATAACTAAATCCAATAATAAATATTTTATTTCCAATCTTCCTATAACGGTTAAAAATAATAAAATACTTGTAATAGTTATAAAAAAATACGGAATAAATCTTATAGTAAAATTATTATCTGATTTCTCATTTATCCATTTAATTAATAAATCTAATTTATCTTTTTCTTTCTTTTCCCTATATGCTTCAAGATATATTTTTTCACAAAATTCCCTTTTATCAGCTAACTCTTTTATAGCCTCTTGATTATCCTTAATCTCATATCTAGTAGGAATGTTTTTCAGCATTAATTTTTCAGCTAAACTTTCTCTTCCAAACTTTGTTATAGTTATATTTATCCACTGAAATAATGAATTTTTTCCAAAGATATCCAAATCACTTGCGAATTGATTATCTTCTTCTATAAATTCTACTCCTGTATCCACAAATGATTTCCAATCACCATTTAATCTTTTTTTCCCTTTTTCATTATATTCAAGCATTATTAATATCTTATTTTTTTTATTTATTTTTCCATTATGAACGAATGCTATTAACATAAAAGTTATAACGGATATTATTGCAATAATAATCATTCCGTTAATATTATCTCTTTTATATGCAAAATATACCATAATTAATGCAATAGCAACTATTACAAATCTAATGCTTGAGAATATTATAAGTTCTTTTTCTAAACTTCTTAATTCTTCTTTAAACTTAATAATATTATCTTCATAATATTTAAGTGCCTTTTTCATTAACAATACCTCTTTTTAATTAATTTTATATTTTAAGTTTAGACTATTTTTATCATTTAATCCATATAAAAGTAATTTTATTTCATTAATTCATTATATTTGTATTTAACATTTTCCCTATTTAATATTTCTATTTCTCTATTTTGGCAAGTAAATATAAGTATTTGTTTAATATTTAACTTTATTAAATGTTTTAAAGCTCTGTCTAATCTTTTATCATCATATTGAATAAAAGTATCGTCTAAATAAATTGCTAAATCTTTTAATTTAAATATCATTTCTATAAATGCTAATCTCAAAGCTAAGTATAATTGATCATTAGCTCCATTACTTAAAAACTCTGATCTTAACATATTATTTTCATCTTTAACCATCATTTCATAATTATCATCAACCATAACTTTATTATATTTCTCATAAGTAAGCTCTTTAAATCCTTCTATTACTTTATCATTTAGTACTTCTCCAATCCCACCCCTAAGTTCATCATAAGCTTCCTTTAAAATATTATTTGCAATAATGCTTGCTTCAAGCTGTTTTTTTAACCTAATAATTTTTCTGTTAGTTTCTTCTATTTCCTCTTCTATTTCTGGAATATTTCTTTTACCCTTAAATCTAGTATTAACTTCATTTTCTATATCTTTAATTTGTTTTTCTATATCAATTAACTCTTTATTTTTATCTCTTATAGCTTTATCAACTTCTTCTTCATTTTTATAATCATAATTATCGTTATTATGAATTATATCTAACATTTCTTCTTTTATTAACTCAATATCTTTATCTTTAGTTAATGCTAAATAGGCTTCCTCAACAGATGCAAGTTTTTTATCTATCTCATCTTTTAATACTATCTTTTCTTCTAAATCTAAAATAACTTGCCCTGTATTATTTATATTATTATTTTTAATTCCAATTAAGCTTAATTCTTCAGCTATTTTTTTTTGCTTTAAATTTAATTCATTTACTGTATTATTTAAGGAAGTAGCTAAATTCTTAATTTCTATTTCCATTGCAACAAAATCTTTTTCAATTTTTTTATAATTATTTATAGTATTTATTAGCTTGTCTATATTTTTAGCATTAGCAATTTCTAAATATTTTTTTATCTCTATTTCATTTTCATTGTAATTTATTAATGCTTTATCTAAATCTAATAGTTCTTTTTGTCTTATATTTTCTAATATTCTCTCGTTTATCTTTTCTTGTATACTTAAATAATCATTATAGATCGTTAAGTTCTTTAATAATTCTTCATAACTTTCAACTCCTATAATACTCATATAAGAGTTTAATTGTTTTTCTAAATCATCTATGCTTTTCTTTAAATTATTTATCTTTTTATTATTATTATTTGAAGAGTACACCTTATAAACATATAACGAAAATGTTACCATCGCTATAATATATAAACTTAAGCTTAAAACAATATTTTTAATAATAAGGCCAATAATTAAAGCAAAAATTACTATACATATTAATCCTTTATCAGAAAGCACATTAATTTTAACTTTTTTATTTTCTTCTATGCTAGTTTTTAATTCTACTAATTTGTTTTTATATTCTTTAAGAGTGCTTTCTATTTCAGGTTTGATTTCTTCTATTTTTTTTAAATTTCTAACTATTTTTCTTGCTTCACTTTCTTTATTTTCTAAATAGCTAATTTCACTATCTATTTTTTTCTTTATATTAACTTTCTCACCTAATATATCTTTTTGGATTTTTAACTTTTCTAGTCTGTTTACAATATCCTCATCAAATTTATTTATATAGTCATATTGTTTAAAAGGTTCTTTGGCTTTTCTTAAATTATCCTCTTTCATTTTCATTTCTTCTTCTTGCTTTTTCTTTGTATCTAAAAGCCTTAAATAAATGAAATATTCTTCTTTGATATTATCTATGATTTTTTTATCAATTATTTTATCATTAAATTTTAAAGATTTTATAATATTCTTTTCTTCATTTTCTAGTTCTTGTTTTCTTAAAAAATAATTATTTATTTCTTCATACTCTTTCTTTAATTTTATTTTTTTTAAATACTTTTTATATTCATCTAAACTAATTAACTTAAAATTTAAATATTTTCTTGCTTCTTTCAATTTAATAATATTTTCCTCATTTTTTAAATTATTTTCGGATAATTCATATGCCTCATATCTTTCTTTAAGTAAACTGCTGTACTTTTGTGTTAATAAATCATATTCTCCGCTCTTTCTATTATTAGAAATACTTTTTCTATACCTTTCTATTTTAAGAAATGATGAATCTATCGAAGATTCTTCTTCATTTTCACTAACTAAATTAACTATCTTATCTAATATCTCTTCATCTTTATTTCTCTTAACATTCACAGCTAATTGCCCAATAAACAATGTGTTTAAAAACGTTGCTCTATTTATTCCTAGTAGGCTCTTTCCAGGCTCATCAGAACTTATTTCATTGGCTGCATTCCCAGTTATAGCATCTATTACTATGCATGAATCCTCCTTTTTTGTTTTACCAAAAACCCTTTTTATAATATACTCTTTATTTTTATGCTCTATATATAATTCTCCGCTAATTTTATCACCATTTATAGGTGAATATCTTAACCTTTCATTATTTCTATAATCTTTTCCTCTATAGCTTGAAAATCCATATAACCATACCTTTATAAAAGATTGAATTGTACTTTTGCCTGCTTCATTTTCTCCATATATAATATTTATTCCTTCATTTAGCTCTAAAACTTTATTTTTCAATCCCCCAAAAGCAATTATATTTATTTTTTTAATAATCATCTAATTTCACCTCTTCTTGTGAAATACTCTTTATACCAAGCTTTAAGGCTATATTTAATATTTCTTTTTCATCCTCATTTTTTGCTTCTTCTAATAATTTATAGATTTTAGAGATAAATTTTCCCCTTATAGAAAAATTCTCGGATATCGTATCTAAATTTATTTCTATGCTACTATTATCAATAATTTTTATATAATAAAACTCATCTTCCAACATTTCTGTTATAACTTTTTCATCAAAATTTAGATTTTCCTTTATATTGCCTCTTAATACTATTTTATAAAAATTATTTTTTCTTTCATCAGCTTCACAGTTAGATAATATGCTTTGCATTACTTCCTTATAAGTAATACAATTGCTTATATCAACATCTTTTATTATATATTTTCTTTTATGTGTATGAATAAACTCTAAATGGGTACCACCATTAAATACATCACCTAAAATTACGCCCTTCTCACCTATTTCATCAAATCCTCTACCTTGAGGACATCCACAATAAGCATAACTAGTTGAATTTTCCCTTAAAATCCCTGAAAACTTATGTCTGTGACCTAATGCTATATAATCCATTTTAGATTCTTTTATATCATTTAAATAAATAGGATTGTATTCATTTTCTTTATTTTCATTTGAAATTTCTCCATGAAGCAGCATTATATTAATTTTCTCTTTATCTATTTTTACTTTTTCTATTAACGTACTCTTTTCATATTTTTTTCTAAAAGCAGCTCCCCATATAACTACATTTAGTTTTGGTATTTCCTTTTTTTCTAGTTCACCTTTAAATATATAAATATTATTTGGAAAGTCTATAAGCTTATAAAATGATTTCTCTCCATATGGATCATGATTTCCTGGCGATATAAAAACATATACATTAGATATTCTTTTTAATTGCTCTATTATAAAAAATATAGTACTTCTATTTACTGTTAAATTATCAAATACATCGCCTGCAATAAGTAATACTTCTACTTTTTTCTCTATGACTAAATCTATAATTTTTTTAAATACTTCTAATAATTCATTCTTACTTTTTCTTGAAATATTTTTATTTAATTCTTTAAATGGAGTATCAAAATGTAAATCCCCACAATGTAAAATCTTAACCTTTTTCATTTACTACCCTTCTTATTTACGAACTTTTGTTCTTATTTTATCACATTTTTTGGTAATAAAAAAGAAAAGAACCATATTTTATAGAAATTAATTCTACATAAATATAGTTCTTCCCTTTTGAACGATAGTCTTAAGTTTCAGGTGGTAATTCACTCATAACAGTACTCACCCTCTCGAAAGTATTGTTTCCTTACTTAAGTTAATTTGAGTCTCCGTTAGTGATGATTACTTTAATCCACTTTCGTATTGTTCTACCATTCTCTTAACCATTTCACCACCTACGGAACCGCATTGTCTAGATGTTAGGTTACCATTGTAATCTGTGAATGGTACTCCCATTTCCGCTGCTACTTCGTTCTTGAATGCGCTTAATCCTTGTTTTGCTTCTGGAACTAATGCTTTTGACATAATAGATTCCTCCTTTGGCTTCCAGGTTTTTTGTAAACTTAACTTAAACTTTTTTTAAATTTAAGTTGTTTCTGTTTACACTATTATATTAACCAGTATAAGTTTTTATATTACAAGTAAATTTTGGAGTTAATTCTTTTTTTGACTTATCCTTCATTGATTTGGTTATTTTTATTCTTTTTTATTTTACTTAATATAAAATCTCTAATAACAGCTACTACAAGGCCTATTTGAAACGATACTGAAAGAGTTATTAACTGCAAACGATTAGTGGCACTTACATTATAAACTATACATGTTTCTATAACCCATATTATGCTAGATATAAACAAAGCTTTCTTCCCTATAATTAATGAACTAAAAAAAATACTAAAAAAAATAATTATTTGAATTTGAATAAAATTCATATTTCACCTCTCACTTATTTTAGGTTTTAATTTATTTAAATTCTATCCAAATCACATTTTTTTAAACAAAGAATAAATCCTTTTTAAGTTACAGAAAATATTATAAGAATTAATTATTGGAGGTTATATATGAAAAGTTATTTTTTTAGAAAGGTTAATTTAATTTTTGTTTTTATTCTACTTTCTACCTTTATATCTGCTAATCCTATGAACAATTTATTTAAAAATAACAAAACACTTATTGTTTTAGACAGTGCATCAAATTCTGGTTTACCTGATAGATTCAGAGATATTACTAATTTAAATATATCTGGTAGTTCTCAATTTACAAAATCTCAAATAAATAATCTAAAGGAAGCCATAAACAAACCCAATATTTGTATAGTGGATCTTAGACAAGAATCTCATGGAATGTTAAACGATTTTGCAATAAGCTTTTTTAGCCCATATACTGATTTAAATAATGGATTAACAACAGAAGAAGTTATAAAGAAAGAAAACTCTCAATTATCTTCTATAAAAATTGGCTCTGACGTTGATATTTATCATAAAACTGGAAGATTATTTAAAGAAGTAACTGCTGAATTTGTAAGTAATGAAGATTCTATTGTAACAAATGATACTATGCAATATAAACGATATGCAGTAAAAGACAACGGTTCACCTACACCTATCATTGTTGATAATTTTGTTGAATTTATAAAAAACAAACCTACTGATTTACATATCCATTTTCATTGTGATGCTGGTGAAGGAAGAACTACCTTATTTATGGCAATGTATCAAACTATGCTAAATAATACTAATCTATCTTTAAATCAAATAATATCTTATCAATATAATATAGGTGGGATACTTTTAACAGATAATAAAAATCAACTTGAATTCCTACAAGAATTCTATAACTATGTATCTGAAAATAAATCTACTAATTACGAAAAAACTTATTCTCAATGGATAACTGAATAATCATTAAATGCCCCAATTAAGATAATCTTAATTGGGGCATTTATATGCATACACTATTTCAATTTTCCACTAATATATTTAATTATAACTATCTATTATTTTTTTCTCTAGCTACTGATACAACTCTTTGTATATGCATAGTTAAGTAAACAAGCTCATCATCATTTACCTTGTATTCATTATTATTTAATATATATTCACCTATTTTTTCAGCACATCCATAAGCTTCTTTATATGTGTTAGATACCATCTTTACAAATGAATCATCAGTGCTTTCATGTTGATTATTATTAACTATTCTCTTTGCAAAATACTTTAAATGAGTTAATAATCTATCATAATTTAAATCATCTTCATCAAGCTCTATAGTAAAATGATATTTAATTATATTTAATATATCCTTTATAATTTTTGTTGATTCTACAGACTTCATTGTAGTTTCTTTATATCCCGCATTAACAAAATGTAAAGCTATAAATCCAGCTTCATCTTCTGGTAATTCTACGTCTAACTTTTTATTAATATAATCAACAGCCCATAAGGAAATTTTAAATTCCTTTTTATGAACTCTTCTTATTTCATTTAATAAATCGTTCTTTATTGTTATGCCACTTTTGAATCTTTTTACCGCAAAGGCAATATGATCAGATAAAGATATATATATTTGTTTATCTAACTCCGTATTTAATTCAACTATTGCATGAGTTATTATCTCATCTGCAATTTCAAATATACCTTCTGGAATTTGATTAATTAATTTCTTTATTTTATTCCCCAAATTTTCATCTTCAACATAAAAGACCTTTTCAATTTTTCTTTCATCTATTAATTGACCAGCCTTTTTATTAAATGCTATTCCACTTCCCATGAGAATAACTTCTTTTCTTGTTTTAGGATCTATTGAAACAACAACATTATTGTTTAAGACTTTTTCCACTAGCATTTTTACTATCCCCCTTATGGAATTTAATAAAATAAGGGCTGTACCAAAATAACTTTTATTCTACTAATAAAACTATGTGCTAATTTAAGTAAAATAGATTATTTCTTTTTGATACAATCCCTCTTATTTCAAGTATTACTATATTAGCAAAGCATTTTACCATTGTCAATTGTTAATGTTTTCAATATTTTTTGTCGTTATATCAAAAAAAGACTTAACATTTTAAATGTTAAGTCTTTTGGCAGGGGCAGTAGGATTTGAACCCACAACCAATGGTTTTGGAGACCACTACTCTACCGTTGAGCCATACCCCTAAGTACAAAATATATTATATAATTATAATATATTTTTGTCAACATAATATTACAGGTTTTCTTTAAATTTAGTAACAATATTAAATATTACTATTGATTCGCTATTTTCTTTAAAATAACTACTCTAATAGCATCATAGCTAATATTTTCTGGTATTATTTCCTTTATTTCTTTTGTCTTATTATATCCAACCTTATCAATTGCATCTAATATTATTTTTTCTTCATCTTCAGTAAATAACCCATCAAAATTAATTTCAAAATCAATTTCGTTACCATTACCTATATATTGTTGAATGTGTGATGCAATAGTTGATAATGCTAATCCTCTTTCTTTAGCTATATCCTTTAATTTTTTTCCTTCTCTAATTAAGTTTACTGTTTGTTCATATGATTTTATCTTTCCTTCTTTTTCCTTATTATTCTTATCTTTTATTTTACTCTCACTATCCTTAGCAACTTTTTTATTAAATATGAACCTAACTTCAATATTTTTTTCATCAATATAATCTTTTATTTTATTAATAAATATTTCCCCGTATTTATCTAACTTAGAGTTACCAACACCACTAATATCTAAGAATTCTTCCTCGTTTGTTGGCATTCTATTGCTTAATTCCTTTAGAGTAGCATCTCCAAATATCATATATGGTGGTATTTTTTCTTCTATAGCAATTTCTCGTCTTAACTCTCTTAATACTGTAAATAGTTCATTTTCCTCAAGCTTCATTTTCTTAACAACATGTTCTTTAACAAATACTTTTCTTTCACCTTTAATTATTTCCATAGAAAGCTTATTTAAAGTTAAAACTGGAAACTCGCCTTTATAATTTAAATATCCATATGATACAAGTATATTTATAAATTCTGTTAATTCGTCTTTAGTATAATTTTTTATTATTCCGTAAGTCGATAACTCATCAAATCCCAGTTCATATATCTTTTTCTCCTTAGACCCTCTAAGAACATTAACAACCATACCTATTCCAAACTTTTGATTCATTCTATACACACAAGAAATTACCTTTTGTGCTTCAATACTTCTGTCTATTAACTCTCCTGGTGCTTCACAATTACTACAATTATTGCATCTATCATTAAATTCTTCACCAAAATAATTTAATATATATTTTCTATAGCAATCTTGTGTATAAATTAAATTAATCATAGTTTGTAGTTTAGCTAACTCATTCTCTTTTCTCATAATATTTTCTGTTGAGTTATCTATTATATATTTTTGAGTAGTAACATCACCTGGTGAAAATAACATTATACACTCACTTTTTTCACCATCTCTACCTGCTCTACCAATTTCTTGATAATATCCTTCTATATTTTTAGGCATATTATAGTGAATTACATATCTAACATTAGGTTTATCAATTCCCATACCAAATGCGATTGTTGCAATTATTATATTAACTCTATCATATATAAAATCCTCTTGAGCCTGTTTTCTTTCTTCTCCACTTAAACCAGCATGATATTTTTTACTTTCAATTCCCTTACTCTCTAAAAATTCATGAAGTGCCTCTACTTCCTTTTTAGTAGAACAATATATTATTCCACACTGATCTTTATTTTCATTTATATAATCTAAAATATATCTCTTTTTAATTACACCTTTTTCAATTACTATCTTTAAATTTGGTCTATCAAACCCAGATATAAATACCTTAGGACTATTTAATTCAAGAAGATTAATAATATCCTCTCTAACTTCCTTTGTTGCTGTTGCTGTAAATGCTGTAACAATAGGCCTATTTCTTAAAAGTGAAATTGCTCTACTAATCTTTTTGTAACTACTTCTGAAATCATGTCCCCATTGCGAAACACAATGTGCTTCATCAATAGCTATCATAGAAATATTAATACTTGCTATAAGCTCCATAAATGCATATGATTCTAATCTTTCTGGAGCTACATATAATATTTTTATTTCATTCTTTGCAGCTTCATTTAATATATTATCTATTTCAATATTACTTAAAGAAGAGTTAATATAGGCAGATTTTATACCTAAATTATTAATATTATCAACTTGATCCTTCATAAGAGATATAAGTGGGGAGATAACTATAGTTACACCATCTAATAATAATGCTGGTATTTGATAACAAATAGATTTTCCTCCACCTGTTGGCATAATAGTTAATACATCATTTCCATTTAAAATTTCTCTTATTATTTCTTCTTGTCCTTGTCTAAAACAAGTATATCCATAATATTTTTTTAATAATTCTAATGCCTTTTCCATAACTTCTCCTTCTATATTAATTTATATTAAATAACCACTTAAATATTTTTAATACTTACCCTATTTAATTTATCTATACATTAGCCTTTGCATTAATTAATTTTTAAACATTAAAATACTTATTATTTTATTTTAAATAATATTTCTCTATTTAATTGGTAAAAATGCGTATAAAAAAAACTAGCAAGAAAATCTTACTAGTTCTTTTGGCAGGGGCAGTAGGATTTGAACCCACAACCAATGGTTTTGGAGACCACTACTCTACCGTTGAGCCATACCCCTAAGTACAATACTCATTATACATTATATTTTTCATAAAATCAATATTTTTCTACTATTTTTTTATTATTCTTTTCTTTTTCTAAAATTTTGGATAAAATATAAACTAGCTGATACAGTTTGTAGTTAATAAATTTATCTTGTTAACTGCTAACTAGTTTAAATGGAGGATTTTAATATGATTTTTTCAGTTAATAGCGTTGAAGAAACTACAAAACTAGGTGTAGAACTTGGTAAACTTTTAAATTCAGGTGACATAATTGCTTTAACTGGTGATTTAGGTACTGGTAAGACTCACATCACTAAAGGTATTGCTAAAGGTTTAGGTGTTACTGATTATATAACAAGCCCTACTTTCACCATTGTAAATGAATATGATTCTGGTCGTTTAAAATTAAATCATTTCGATGTTTATAGAGTTTCAGATCCCGATGAGATTTATGCAATAGGCTTTGATGATTATATTTTTTCTGATGCTGTTTCTATAATAGAATGGGCAAACTATATCGAAGAAATATTACCTAAAGACTTTTTACATATTTACATAGAAAAAGATTTGGATAATGGTGAAGATTATAGAAAAATTACTATAACACCATACGGAGAAAGATATAATTACATAAAGGAGTTAAAGATATGATAGTTTTAAGTATAGATTCTTCATCTTTAGTAACTACTGTTGCTTTACTTAAGGATGAATATATTTTAGGAGAATACACTTTAAACTTTAAAAGAGAACACTCAGTAATTTTAATGGATAAAGTTCAAATGCTACTTAAAGATTGTGAAGTTGATATTGATGAAATAGATGGATTTGTCGTTTCTAAAGGACCTGGTTCATTTACAGGTCTTAGAATTGGTATGGCAACAGTTAAGGGATTAAGTATGGGATCAAACAAACCATATGTATCTGTTTCAAGTTTAGATGCTTTAGCTAATTCATTATTAACTTTTGATGGAATTATTTGTCCTATAATGGATGCTTTAAGAGATAGTGTTTATACTGGACTTTATAAAAATATAGATGGAAAACTAACTAATATTTTAGAATGTACTGCATTAGATTTAACTGATCTTGCTAATATTTTAAATGAAAAAGGTGAAAAAGTAATATTTACTGGTGATGGAGTATTTAAGCATAAGGATTTCTTAATTAATAATGTTAAGTCTTGTGAATTTGCACCAAATCATTTAAGTATAATAAGAGCTTCATCACTTGGTGAACTTGGGATGGAAAAGATAAAAACTGGAGAAGTTGATGATATGAATTCTGCTCCTCTTTATATAAAGAAACCACAAGCTGAAAGAGAACTTGAACAAAGGTTGGCTATGAAAAATGAAAATAGATTATAGTCTAATGGACGCTTCTCATATTAATGGAGTTTATCAATTAAGCAAAGAATGTTTTGCTATTCCTTGGACTTTAGATTCTATTAATAATGAATTAAACAACCCTTTAGCAAAATATGTAATAGCTCAAGATTTATCCACAAATGAAGTTATTGGCTTTGTTGGCATGTGGATAATAGCTGGTGAAGGTGATATAACTAATATTGCTGTTAACTCCTCTTATAGAAAGCAAGGAATAGCTTCAAACCTTTTAAGTAAGCTGATTGAATTTTCTAAAGAATTTAACTGTACTGATATAACACTAGAAGTTAGAGCTTCTAATACTCCCGCTCAAAACCTTTATAAAAAATTTGGATTCCAAGAAGAAGGCATTCGAAAAAAGTATTATTCTGATAATGGTGAAGATGCCATAATAATGTGGAAAAGAAATATTATTTAATACAAAAAAGTGGATTCGATATGAATCCACTTTTTGTATTATACCGTTTGTTTTTTCTTTGCTCCAAAATTATGATCAACTTTAAATATTGCTACAGATACTCTCTTATATAATAAGTAAGTTCCAATGGAAACTAATAATGCTTTTACTCCATTAAATGGTACTAATCCACCAAATATATAAGCCATAAGTTCTGCACCTTCTAAATGCATATTAAACAATGGTAATAATATATATATATTTGCAAATACACCTGCTACTTGCATCACTAATGCTCCAACAATCATTCCTAATATAGCAGTCTTTTTACTTTTATTTCTGTGATAAATCCAAGCTGCCGGTACTACTAAAGCAAGTCCAATTATTATATTCGCTACTTCTCCAACAAATCCAGTTCCTGTTCCCTTAAGTAAAAATCTTAAAAGTACTTTTAAAATTACTATTACGCCTCCAGTTATAGGACCATATGCAAATCCTCCCATCAGTGCTGGTATTTCACTTAAATCAATCATTAGCCATGGGAATGCTGGAATGATTGGAAAGTCAAAATACATTAATACTACTGAAATTGCTACTAATACAGCCACTTTAATCATTTTGTTTAATTTAGTTGATGTGTTCATATTTATTACTCCTCCCAAAAGTTATCTTCTGGGGCACTAGTTAGTTTAGTAAATACTTCAATATTAATAATACTTAATAATAGTTTGTCTATTTTTTATTTTTTAATACAAAAAAGCCCTGATGCAATTTACATCAGGGCATTAAAAACAAAGCTATTAATAAATATAAATTTCTTAAATTAACTTGTTATTTTAATTTTTTAAATAATAAATTAATTTATAATACTTATATTCATTAAACCTAACTCTTACCTTCTTTCATCCAGACTTTACTGTCGGCTTCGGAGTTTCACCGAATCTGCAAAAATGCTCGCGGGCTATACCGCCGGTAGGGACTTTCACCCTGCCCTGAAGATATTTATTATTTAATCTTATTATATATCTACACTCCATTTTTTTCAATATATACTATTAATTTTTTTATGCTACTTTTGCTAAAATTCTTATTACTCTACGTCCTTCATTGTCAAAGATATTCTTTTTCTTTTTTCATCAACTTCCATTATTTTGACTTTAATAACATCTCCAACTTTAACTATATCTAAAGGATGCTTAACAAATTTATTTGCCATTTGACTCTTATGAACTAATCCATCTTGATGAACTCCAATATCAACAAAAGCACCAAAGTCTGATACATTTCTAACTGTTCCTAATAAGACCATTCCAGGAGTTAAATCTTTCAAATCAATAACACCAGTTTTTAAAATTGGTTTTGGCATATCCTCTCTTGGATCTCTTCCTGGCTTTTGTAATTCTTTAATTATATCCTTTAAAGTTAATTCACCAATTTCAAGTTCTTTAACTAAGCTATTTAAAGTTTTTTCTTTAACTCTATCTTCAATATCACTTAAATTTCTATTTTTTAAATCTTCCTTAGTGTAACCTAAAATTTCAATAAGCTTCCCTGCTGCTGCATATGACTCTGGATGCATTGATGTATTATCTAAAGGTTCTTTACTTTCCATAACTCTTAAAAATCCTGCACATTGCTCAAATGCTTTTTGACCAAGTCTCTTAACCTTTAATAATTCCTTTCTACTTTTAAATCCACCAACTTCATCTCTATAAGCAACTATATTATTCGCAATTGATGCATTAATACCAGCTATATAAGTTAACAATGATGGTGTGGCTGTATTTAAATCTACACCAACTTTATTAACCGAATCTTCAACTACACCTGATAATGATTCTTCTAACCTTTTTGGTGTAACATCATGTTGATATTGTCCAACCCCTATTGCTTTTGGATCTATCTTAACTAATTCAGCCATTGGATCTTGAAGTCTTCTACCTATTGATATTGCTCCTCTTATAGTAACATCTAAATCTGGATACTCTTTAGCTGCAAGTTCAGAAGCAGAATAAACAGATGCACCGGCTTCAGACACTATTACATATGCTAATTCTTTTCCACTTTCATTCTTTATTTCAGTAAGCATTTCTGAAATAACTTCTTCTGATTCTCTTGATGCAGTTCCATTTCCTAAAGAAATAACATCAACATCATACTTATAAATAAGTTCCTTTAATACCTTTTTTGTACCTTCAACATCCCTCTTTGGTACTGTTGGATATACTGTAGCCTTTTCTAAAAATTTACCTGTAGAATCTAATACAGCCACCTTACATCCTGTTCTAAATCCAGGGTCATAACCCATAACCACTTTTCCCTTTATTGGAGGTTGCATAAGCAATGCTTTTAAATTTTCTTTAAATATTAATATTGCTCCTTCTTCTCCCTTATCAGTTAATTCATTTCTAATTTCTCTTTCAATAGATGGATATATTAATCTCTTTAAAGAATCTTTAATTGCTAATTTTAAATATTCATCTGTATTTGTATTACCTTTTAATAATCTATTTTGAAGATATGTTATTATTTTATCTTCATTAGATATTATTTTAACTGATAATACTTTTTCTTTTTCACCTCTATTTATTGCTAATATTCTATGTGCAGGAATTTTATTCACATCTTCACTATATTCATAATACATTTCAAAAGCAGTTGGTTCTTCACTTGAACCTTTGGATTCAATTTTACCTTCCCTAACAACAAGTTCTCTTATCCACTTTCTAAATGATGCATCATCTGAAATAATTTCAGCTACTATATCTAAAGAGCCATTTATGGCATCTTCAACTGTTAATACCTTCTTTTCATCATCTATATATTTAACAGCTTCATTATTTATATCACCTTTAAAAATCCCCTCTAATATTAAATCTGCTAATGGTTTTAATCCCTTTTCTAAAGCTATTGTTGCTCTTGTTCTCTTTTTTTGTTTATACGGTCTATATATGTCCTCTACTTCTGTTAATGTTTCTGCTTTTTCTAAAGCTTTAACTATATCATCATTTAGTTTACCTTGTTCATCTATTAATCTTAATACATCTTCTTTTCTTTCTTTTAAATTTCTTAAATAAGTTAATCTTTCAAAAAACTTTCTAAGAACATCATCACTTAACCCACCTGTTTGTTCTTTTCTATATCTTGAAATGAAAGGTACTGTATTTCCTTCATCTAATAAATTAATTACATTTTGTACTTGTTTTAAGGATATGCCTAATTCTTTAGACAATCTTTCTTCTACATTTACCATCTGTACCTCCTATAAATTTTTATTATTTAATCTAATATTGTAATTTCAATTATAACATAATTTTACACTATTGATATTAAGTAAAATTAATAGTATAATTAAATTGTAAAAATTTTACAATTAATATTAAAAAGGAGGAATTTCTTTGAATAAGTTTATAAATAGATTTTTAAATATAGTTCTTATAATGTTAATAACCTTTTTAGTTTTAAATCAATTTTATATTATACAATTTTCAGATAGCATTAGAGATGTATTTATATTTTTAACATTAACTCTAATATTACTAACTTCTTCAAAAGAGCTTTTAACTGGAAGCTCTAGGATTAGCAAAGCATTAAGCATCTTAATATTAGCTTGTGCAATAATTGGTGGTATATATACAGTTGCCGATAAACAACTTAACATATTAATTTACTTTTGTTTGTTTTTTTCACTTCTTCAAGGATTTCTTGATCTTGTTCATAGTAATGCCTAATATTTTAATTAAAAATTCAAGTTTAATTTATGTAACTATCATATTATAAAGCCTCATTTAATAGTATTTATTATAAATTACTATTTTTTGAGGTATTTTTTATGAGAAAAAAAATTATATACTTTTCATTATTATCTATTACTTCATTTTTGTTGCTCACTACTATTTTTCTTAATAATACATATTCAAACTTTAATTCTAACAATGTATTAGATAATATCTATATTTTATCTTCTGATGTTTTGACAGGAAGATTAGCTGGTAGTACTGAAAACTCTGTTGCTGGTGAAATAATAAAAAATCGCTTTAAATCCTATGGCTTAGTACCTTTAGATGATGACTACAATGAAGATTTTGTAACTACATGTCCTGTAAATACAAATACTTCTCCATATTTAAAGATATTATCTAATGATGAAGAAGAAGAATTACAATATGGAGTTGACTTTAAAGAAGATATGATAAATTTCAGAAACAATACTTTTTCTTTTTCTAATAAAGACACTATAACTTCATACTCTTCCTTTATAGAGGTAAAATGTTCTGATGGTAAATTCTTATTTTATATTCCTGAAAATGATAATCTTTCTTTTAGAAGTTCTTTTTTTAGTGAATATTCTCATGATGCAATAATAATGATTACATCTAATACTTATAAAAAAATAAAGGATAGCCTAGAATTAGGTAAAGAAATTTCGGTGCACATCCCATTTTCTAATGAGGAAAAAACTATCTCTAATATTGTTGGAGTTATAAAAGGTTCTAATTCTTCCCTTGCACCTTTTATAATTACTGCACACTATGATCATCTTGGAAAAGATGCTGCTGGAACAAATTATAATGGTGCTTTAGATAACGCTTCTGGCGCCTCATTTATGCTAGAGCTTAGTAGAAGTCTTTCTACTTATGGCAAGCCTAAAAGAGATATAATTTTCGTTGGATTAAATGCAGAGGAATTTGGATTATTGGGCTCTAAAGCCTTTGCCGAAAAAAATCTATTTAAAATTCAAAATTCAGAAGTAATTAATTTTGATATGATAGGAAGTTCTAATTGTCCAATTAGCTTAATGCAAGGTGTTGCCTTTAAAAATAATGGCTCTGAGCTCCTATCCTCAATAGAAACGATTTGTAAAAAATACAATACTGACTATACAGTAGTTTTTGAAAATTCTAGTGATCACGCTAGCTTTAATAACTTGAATATTGATGCTGTTACTTTTTGTCATAGTGATATGAGTAAAATCCATACTCCTAATGATACTATTGACTATATAGATACAAAAGCTATCGATACTGTTTATAATATAGTTGATGAAAAAATAAAAACTTCTTGTTATAGTGGCTTTACTCGTTTTGTATATAGCTCTCAATCATTGCTTTGGCTATTTATAACATTAATAATTTTAATAGCTTGGGGAATTTTCGATAAGAGCAAAGTAATATTAGATAAAAAAGGAATAAAGTTCTTTTGTTTGATAGGTCTAATAGCATCAATAGTATCCACTATATTTTATTTTAAAGGTTATAAAACTTCACTTTTCATTATATTAATATTTGTTTTTTCTATATTAACATTAATACTTGGAAATAAAAAACTTAACGCTTAATATTAAAATTAAATAAAAAAGACAGATGGCAAATTAAAAAATTAGTGATAATTATTAATTTGCCATTTGTCATATAATAAATTAAAAATATTATAACTGTATTTTCAGAAATTCATTTTTATTTCGAAATACTCTTTAAATATGTTGTTATGAACGCATCTATTTCTCCATTCATAACAGCATTTACATTTGAGGTTTCTTCATTAGTTCTATGATCCTTAACCATATTATATGGATGGAACACATATGATCTAATTTGACTTCCCCATCCCATATCTTTAAGTTCGCCAGTTAAATCTTCAATCTTTTCTTTATGAGCTCTTTCTTTAAGCTCTATAAGTTTAGATTTAAGCATTGACATTGCTGTATCCTTATTTGCAAATTGACTTCTTTCATTTTGACATTGAACTACTATACCTGTTGGTATATGTGTTATTCTTATAGCTGATTCTGTCTTATTTACGTGTTGCCCACCAGCTCCACTAGCTCTATAAGTATCTATTTTTAAATCCTCTTGTCTTATCTCTATATCTTGATCTTTTGTAAGCTCTGGCAGAACTTCTATTGATGCAAAAGATGTTTGTCTCTTACCATTGGCATTAAATGGTGAAATCCTTACTAATCTATGTACTCCTTTTTCAGCCTTTAAATATCCATAAGCAAATTCACCTTTTACTCTAAGTGTTGCACTCTTTATACCAGCCTCATCACCTTCAAGTAGGTCTAAAGTCTCAACCTTATATCCTTTTTTTTCACACCATCTAGTGTACATTCTAAGGAGCATAAGTGTCCAATCATTTGCATCACTGCCTCCAACTCCAGCATGGAGGTTTAATATTGCATCATTTTTATCATACTCACCTGATAATAACAACTCTATTTTATATTCATCGATTAATTTTTCTATATCTCTAATTTCAACTATTACTTCATTTATAGTCTCTTCATCATCTTCTGCAAGTTCAGCTAAAACTTCTACATCATCAAGCCTTGTAACTAAGCTTTCATACCTATCTATTTTATCTTTAATACTTTTGCTTTCTTTAGTTACATCCTCTGCTCTTTTTATATCATCCCAGAAGCCTTTTTCTTGCATTTGAAGTTCTAATTCTTGAAATCTTTTTTCTAGGCTTTCTTTGTCAAAGTGAAGCCCCCATTTCTTTTAATGTTTGTTTTAATCCACTAACCTTAGCTAGTTCTTGCTCTAACTTTATTAACAAAAAAATCACCCCTTTAATGTAGTTAGATGTTTTGATTTAATCCAAAAATAATAACTTTATTTCTTAAACTACTCACTCTTAACTTCTAACTTTTCACTGAAAAAAGTGCCTTTTCAGGCACTTTTTTTATTATACTTCCCTGCCACAGCAGTTTTTATACTTCTTTCCACTTCCACATGGACACATATCATTTCTTCCTGCTACATGCTCACTTCTTACTGGCTCTTTCTTTAAGCTTTTATCATCACTTCCATGGCTAGCTGAAGTTTCTTTTGCAACTTGCTCTCTTTCAACTGGTCTTTCAACTCTTACATGGAATAAGAATTTAACAGTTTCAGTCTTAATTCCTTCAATCATTTCTTCAAACATAGCACTACCTTCCATTTGGTATGCTTGAATTGGATCTTGTTGCTTATAAGCTCTTAATCCCATTCCTTGTTTTAAATGATCCATATTATCTATGTGAGCCATCCATTTTTGATCAACAACTCTTAAAAGAACTACTCTTTCAATTTCTCTTAATTGTTCTTCACCAAATTCAAGTTCCTTACCTCTATAAGTGTTCATAATTACTTCTAATAATTTATCTTTTATTTGTTCATTCGATAAATCAACTAATTCATCAGCTGTTACTGATCCATGAGGTAAGCAAATATCACCTAAGTATTGAAGTAATGTATTAACTTCATGTTCTATATCTTCCATTTCACCAATTAAATGTGAGTTAACTGCATCAGATACTACTTCTTCAATCATTGATTCTATTTGTTCTTTAAGATTTTTACCTTCTAAAACTTCAGTTCTTTGTCTGTATATAATTTCTCTTTGAACATTCATAACATCATCATATCCAAGAAGATTTTTTCTTACATCAAAGTTATTTCCTTCAACCTTCTTTTGAGCATTTTCTATAGCCTTAGTAACCATTTTACTTTCTATTGCTTCATCATCTTCAAGTCCTAATTTATCAATTACTCCTTGAATTCTTTCTGAACCAAATATTCTCATTAGATCATCTTCTAATGATATAAAGAATATAGATTCACCAACATCTCCTTGACGTCCTGCTCTACCTCTTAACTGATTATCTATTCTTCTTGATTCATGTCTTTCAGTACCTAGAACTTTTAATCCTCCCGCTTCTAAAACACCTTCTCCAAGCTTTATATCAGTACCTCTACCTGCCATATTAGTAGCTATAGTAACCATTCCAAGTTCACCAGCATGAGATATAATTTCAGCTTCTTGAGCATGATATTTAGCATTAAGAACTTGATGTTTTATTCCTCTCTTTTTTAATAAAGAAGAAAGGTATTCTGATCTATCAACACTTGCAGTACCAACAAGAACTGGTTGACCTTTTTTATGTGCTTCAATTATCTCTTCAATTATAGCCTTATACTTTCCTGTTTCATTCTTATATACCATATCTGGTCTATCTATTCTTTGAACAGGTCTATTAGTTGGTATTACAATAACATCAAGATTATAAATTTCTCTAAATTCATTTTCTTCTGTTAATGCTGTACCCGTCATTCCTGATAATTTTTCATACATTCTGAAGTAATTTTGGAATGTTATTGTAGCAAGAGTTTTTGATTCTCTTTGAATCTTAACTCCTTCTTTAGCTTCAATAGCTTGGTGAAGACCATCAGAGTATCTTCTACCTTCCATAAGTCTTCCTGTAAACTCATCTATTATCACTATTTCTCCATCTTTAACCATATAGTTCTTTTCATTTCTCATAGTATAATTAGCTTTTAATGCTTGAGTTACATAGTGTTGTAATTCTAAATTTTGAGAATCAGCATAGTTTTCAATTCCAAAATATTTTTCTGCCTTAACAACACCATCATCTGTTAATAAAACGGCACTTGCTTTTTCATCAACAGTGAAGTCTTTTTCATTTATTAATGTTTTTACAAAATTATCTGCAACATTATAGAACTTAGTTGATTTATCTCCCATTCCAGATATTATAAGTGGAGTTCTAGATTCGTCTATTAGGATAGAGTCAACTTCGTCAACTATACAGAAGTTTAATGATCTTTGAACTCTTTCTTCCATATGAATTACCATATTATCTCTTAAATAGTCAAATCCAAATTCATTATTTGTTCCATAAGTTATATCTGCATTATATGCTGCTCTTCTTTGATCTTGAGTTATTCCGTGAATTACACATCCAGTAGTTAACCCTAAGAAATTATATAATACACTCATTTCTTCCATTTGAGTTTTTGCTAAGTAGTCATTTACTGTTATTACATGAACACCTTTTCCTGTTAATCCATTTAAATAAGCTGGTAATGTTGCAACAAGAGTTTTACCTTCACCTGTTTTCATTTCAGCAATTCTTCCTTGATGAAGTACCATACCACCTAACAATTGTACTCTGAAATGCTTCATTCCAAGAACTCTGCTTGAAGCTTCTCTACATACCGCAAAAGCTTCAGGTAATATATTATCTAAAGATTCACCTTTATTTATTCTCTCTTTAAACTCAACTGTTTTTGCTTGAAGCTCTGAATCACTTAGCTTTTGCATTGATTCATCTAAAGCTTCTATTTTATCTGCTATAACTTGAAGTTTTTTAACTTCTCTTTCACTATATGTCCCAAAAAGTTTTTCTAAAAATCCCATAATGTATTTCCTTTCAATAATTAATACTTAAAACATTAAATTAAATATTAATTTACTTAATCTATTTTATCTACTATACAAAGTTACCCCTTTTATATTTCATATATATAAATTATACCATTTATAGCGTTTATAATTCAACAATAAATATGTATGCTTTTAAATTTCATTACAAATAATGTCACAACAAGCTAAAATATCAATTTTTTCTATATTTCTGTATAGTATAAAAGAGAGAACATTAATTAATGTTCTCTCTTTTTTTAACTGAAAACCTTATTTTATTAAATATAATCTGGTTCTAAAAGTCCATAATTTCCATCTTTTCTTTTATATATAACATTAACATTATCTGTATCACAATCCTTAAATACAAAGAAATTATGCTCAACTAGTTCCATTTGTAATATTGCTTCTTCAGTACTCATTGGTTTTATATTAAATTTTTTAATCTTTACTATTTCATTATGTTCATCTTCTTCTGATGCTATTTCATCAAAATTATTAAATCTTAAAGATTCATTATTTCTTCTTTGTAACTTAGTTCTTTGTTTTCTTATTTGTCTTTCTAGTTTTGTTTCTACTAAATCAATAGATTTATACATATCGTCTGTTGATTCTTCACATCTTAAAATTACTCCATTAAAAGGTATTGTCACCTCAAATATTTGTCTGTTTTTTTGTACAGTTAAAGTTGCTCTTGCTTGTACTTCTGGATCAAAATACCTGTCTAGCTTTGAAATCTTTTTTTCTACTATCTCCTTTAATGCAGGTGTCACATCAATATTCTTTCCTATTACAGTTACTCTCATAAGGTCAACCCCTCTCTTTAAGTTATATTATATAGTTAAGACTTCAACTAATATAGTTATTATTTACTATATGTATATTTTACCATTAACTATTTTATTACTCAAAGTCTTTTTTCAGAATTTGCAGAAAATTTCTTCTTCTTTACTCTACATAACTTACTTTTACTAACTCTAGCTTAATTTTTCATTTAATTTAAAATAAAAAAACATCAATTCATATGAATTGATGTTTTTTCATAAAGTTAGCTGACCTGGATTTTGACCCCACACTCGCCTGCTGGAGCTTTTGCTACCCGGAATTAACCTCTCACTACTAACACTCTCAGTATCTCTACTGGCAGGGCTTACTTCTATACCGCACCATGCTCATTAAAACTTTGTTTAACTTACGTGGATCGTTTCGCCTGCGACTGGCATCGACTTTCATCCACAGACCTAACTTTACATTACTATTATATATTGCTTTTGGCTATTGTCAAGCAAATAATTTTATTTACACCATATTTTTTTAATACTTTTCTGCATTCAGTCAAAGTTGCCCCTGTTGTTGTAACATCATCTATTAATATAATATCTTTTCCATAAAGATTACTCTTTCTTTTAATTGAAAATGCTCCCTTAATATTTAATATCCTTTGTTCTTTTGATAATTTTTTTTGTTCTTTTGTGTATTTATTTTTTATTATTGAATTATTAATAGGAATATCTATATATTCACTAACATTTTTCGCAATAACTTCACACTGATTAAATCCGCGCTTTTTTTCAGCTTTTTTACTCATTGGTATATAACAAATATAATCTGCATTTATATTTTGTTCTCTTATAATTTCTATAAATAAATCAGCTAAAACTTCACCTGCTACAAAATTTTTCCTATATTTAAAACTTAATACAAGCTCCTTTAATATTCCTCCATAAAATCCATATGATATCTCTTCTTGGTTTGTTATTTCTGATCTTTTTATCATAGACTTACAATTAGGGCATATCTTTATAAAACCATCAGCATTACATAGAGTGCATTTTTCTTCTATTGGATATATTATTTCTATTACTTCTTTAATGATAGTCTTTATATTTTTAAATAACCCTTTTCCCATAGGCTTTGATTAAATCCCCTTATAATACTTTTAGCCACATCTATATCCTCTGATAATTCCTTTGTTACCATTAACACTTCAGATACTATATTGATATCATTGTGGACTGCTCCACATATATACACTATCTTTTTGTAATTAAAATAAAAATCATCTGCAAATAACATTACTATATTTAAATCATTAATTTGATTTATATAATCTCCAACATTATTAGTAATTATGAACACGCTTTCTTTGTGTTCTTTAAAAACATTAATTAAAAATTTAAAATTTTGATTTTTATTATATTTAACAACACTTATATTAAAAGATTTCAAAATTCCATAATAATGCTTATACACCTTATTCACTTTATCATTAGATGGAACAATTATTAACACCTTTTTTTTATTTTCCTTAAACCATTTAAAATATTCAAATAAAGCTAATGGTATATCTTCCTCTAGCTTTATTCTAGTCATTAATAATCTTGGTTCAACCATTGGATTTTTAGATCGTAAATACATTAATTCCAATCTTTCTCCTATCGGAAAGATAAATTCCGCTGTGTATATTATCATCTTTCTAGAATTCCAATATAATTGCTCTACACGCTCCTTAATACTTTCATTTCCTATTTTAGAAAATAAGCTTATATCATCAAATATTACCAAATCATATTTTTCATATTTATCATTAATATTATCAATAGGAGAAAATACTAAGTTTTTCTTTAATTGTTCATCTGTTTTATTTTTAAATATACTCTCCTCTATCTCTTTTTGTTTTTTATACATATCTTCATTAATTATTGAACATAAAATATACAATACTTTACCATTATTATTTAGTATTTTATTTATTATATTTGTAAATACTTCAAATGTATTAAAAGGCCTTGTTTTTATAGACAATACCTTGGTTCTTCTGCTATACCACTTATTTATTTCATTTAAAATTTTATTTAACTCATTATAATTCATAGCTATAAAACCTCATTTTTTCTATTCTTTATATATTTTATCCTCAGATGTAATTTCAATTATTCTTTCCTTTAAAGATGAATATCTCTCCATATTATTAGTATTTTCTATCATAAATTTTAATGCCTTCTGACTTCCAACAACAACTACTAGTTCTTTTGCCCTAGTTATTCCTGTATATAAAATATTTCTATTCATTAAGAATGCTGATCCCATAAATGCAGGTGTTATTACCACTCTAAACTCACTCCCTTGACTTTTATGTATTGTAATAGCATATGCAAGTTCCAATTCTTCTAAATAAATATATTCATACACTACTCTTCTTTCGTCATCAAATACAACAGTAATAGTTCTATTCTCCTCGCTTATAGATTCTATAAACCCCATATCACCATTAAATACACCAACACCTTCTTTATCACCATACCCACTTATTCTAGTCCACTTTAATGAATAATTATTTTTAGTTTGCATAACTTTATCGCCTTCTCTAAAAATAACTTCTTTTACTTTTTTCTCTCGCTTTTTTTCATCTGGTGGATTTAGTATAGCTTGAAGCTCGTTATTTAAATTATCAACACCTAAAATACCTTTCCTTGTAGGAGAAAGTATTTGGATATCCCTTACTTTATTCCAATTTGGATTAAATGATGGTAATCTTCTATTTACTAAATCTATTATTGTAGTTAAAATTCCTTCATTACTTTCTCTATTATCGAAAAAGAAATCTCCTCCTTTTTTATTTAAGTAAGGCATCTCTCCATTATTTATTTTATGTGCATTAACAATTATCATGCTTTCCTTTTCTTGTCTAAATATTTCATTTAATCTTACTACATTAATAAAATTACTATTTATTAAATCTCTTAATACATTTCCAGGACCAACGGAAGGTAATTGATCCACATCTCCAACTATAATTACTCTAGTTCCTAATTTTATTGCTTTAAGTAAACTATTCATTAGCATTATATCTATCATAGATGCTTCATCTATAATTATTACATCACCTTCTAAAGGTTCCCCTTCTCCTCTACCAAAGAAAGAGTTATCCTCATCACTTACTCCCATTTCAAGCAGTCTATGTATTGTTTTAGCTTCTCTTCCTGTAGATTCTGTCATTCTTTTTGCAGCTCTTCCTGTAGGTGCAGCTAAAAGCACTTTCATTCCATTATTTTCATATATCTCTATTATACATTTTATTATAGTTGTTTTTCCTGTACCTGGTCCTCCTGTAATAATTTCTATACCATTTTCAAAAGCACCTATTATTGCATCTTTTTGAGAATCAGCAAACTTTATGTTATTCTTTCTTTCAAAAGCCTCTATTTCAAATAATATATCTGAATTTATAGTTTGAAAATTTTCTATACTTAATGTAATTATTTTATTTGTTACTCCTAATTCACAATAATAATATGGCAGAGCATACACTGCTTCAATATCATTTATTTTTTCTGCTTTAAGCTTTCCATCTAAAACACTATTATATATATTTGCTTCTACTAATTCCTTGTCTACCATCAATACTTTCTGACTTTCAGATATAAGTTTATCCTTTGGCATATACGTATTTCCAAGGCCTGAAAAATTATTCAAAACATATCTTATTCCACTTTGAATTCTAAAATCTGATGTTGCTTCTATTCCTAAACTTTTAGCTATTCTATCAGACGTTAAAAAACCTATTCCTGATATTTCATCACTCAAAATATATGGATTATTAGATACAATATTTTTTGAGTCTGGTCCAAACTTCTTGTAAATTTTTAAGCATTGATTGGTTGTAACTCCATGCTTTTGAAAAAATATTATTATATCCTTTAACTCTTTACTTTCTAAGTAAGATTCATATATAATATTAAATTTTTTTTCACCAATACCTTCAACTTCTTTTAATCTCTCTATATCATTATCTAATATATCTAATGTTTTATCCCCAAAAGCCTTAACTATCTTTTTTGCTGTTACTGGTCCAATTCCATGTATTATTCCAGTGCTTAAATATTTTTCTATTTCCTTTACAGAAGTAGGCAATATTTCTTTAAATTCTTCTACATTAAATTGTTTGCCAAATTGCTTATGATTTATCCAATTACCCTTAATTTCAATTTGTTGCCCTTCCTTTAGTAAAGGCATAATTCCAACTATAGTTATAACTTTTTTATCAGTAGTAATTTTTGCTACAGTATAACCACTATCATCACTTTTAAAAACAATTGCCTCTACTAAACCTTCTAATATCTCCATATTATCGCTCCAAACCTTTTATTATAATTATTAATATTATATAATTATATCATAAGAAACTTTTTTCATATTTAAATATAAGTTATAGGTTTACTTATTATTTAATATGGACATATAATGCTTATTGTAAACATATAAATGGAGGGAATATAAATGTTATTAAAAAATTGCAAAATAATACTACTAAACGAAATAGTAAACGGTTCATTACTTATTGAAAATGGTAAAATTAAAGAAATAAATCCTGCTAATCAAGATGATATCGATTCAATCGATTGTAAAGGTTTATACGTATCACCTGGATTTATAGATATTCATATACACGGAGCTGGTGGGCACGATACTATGGATGGAACATACGAAGCTATTAATGAAATTTCTAAAACTATTTGTAAATTCGGAACAACAGCCTTTACTCCAACAACTATGACTATGTCATCTGAAGCTATATTAAAATCAATACTTGAAATTAAAAAAGCAAAATTAGAAGGTACTGATGGTGCTGAAGTTTTAGGTGCTCATTTAGAAGGTCCTTTTATTAGTCCTAGTGCCATAGGAGCTCAAAATCCTAATTTCTTAATTGAACCTTCTTATGAAAACTTTAAAGCCATGACTGGCGATGCTGAAGATGCTGTAGTATCTATTACTATGGCTCCTGAAGTGGAAGGTGCAAAAGAACTTGCTACTATTTTAACTTCTAAGGGAATTCGTTGTTCTATGGGACATACCAAAGCTACTTATGAAGAAGCTTTTGAAGGTATTAAAGCTGGATTCTGCCATTCAACACATTTATTTAATGCAATGACAGCTTTTACTCATAGAGAACCTGGAGTTGTGGGGGCAACTTTTGATTCTGATATAACTACAGAAACAATTTCTGATGGTATACACATTTCTTATCCATCATTAAGAGTTGCTTATAATCAAAAAGGAACTGATAAAACTTTATTAGTAAGTGATGCTATGTGTGCATGTGGAATGATTGACGGAACTTATGCTCTTGGCGGACAACCAGTTATTGTTAAAAATGGTGCCGCAAGACTTGAAAATGGCTCATTAGCCGGTTCAGTTTTAACCTTAAATGTAGCAGTAAGAAATGTATTTAACAATACTAATTACCCATTATATGAAGTAGTTAAAATGGCATCTTATAATGGAGCTAAATACTGTAACGTAGATGATAGAAAAGGGCAAATTAAAGAAAATTTTGATGCTGACTTAGTTATATTTGATGAAAATATAGATGTTAAAATGACAATAGTTGGTGGAAAAATTGTACACAATATTTTAAATTAATACTAAAAAAATTTATAAAAGAAACCAGTAGAATTCTAATCTAATTTCTACTGGTTTTATTATCTTTAAACTACTAATTATTAAAATCTAACTAAAGGTATCTTTTAATTTCCTCAACCTTATTCAATTGTTCCCAAGGAAGATTTAAATCATTTCTTCCAAAATGACCATATGCAGCTGTTTGTTTATATATAGGTCTTCTTAATTCTAAATCCCTTATTATAGCACCTGGTCTTAAATCAAATACCTTTTCAACAATATTTGTTATTTGACTGTCATTTAATTTACCTGTTCCAAATGTTTCAACTTCTATTGACACTGGTTTTGCAACACCAATAGCATAAGCTAGTTGAATCTCTAATTTATCTGCAACCCCTGCTGCTACTAAATTTTTTGCAACCCATCTTGCTGCATATGCTGCTGATCTATCAACTTTTGTTGGATCTTTTCCTGAGAATGCACCACCACCGTGTCTTCCGTATCCGCCATAAGTATCAACAATTATCTTTCTACCAGTTAATCCACTATCACCTTGTGGACCACCAACAACAAATCTTCCAGTTGGATTTATATAATATTTAGTTTCATCATCTAATAATTCTGCTGGTATTACAGCTTTAATTACATGATTCATTAAATCTTCTCTTATTTGCTCTTGCGTAACATGCTCGTCATGTTGAGTAGAAATTACTATAGCATCAATTCTCACTACTCTATTATCATCATATTCTACTGTTACTTGAGTTTTTCCATCTGGTCTTAAATATGGTAAAGTTCCATTCTTTCTTACTTCTGTTAATCTTCTAGATAATCTATGTGCCATAGCAATTGGAGAAGGCATATATTCTGGAGTTTCATTAGTTGCAAAACCAAACATCATTCCTTGATCTCCAGCTCCAACTGCTTCAACTTCATCTTTTTCTCCTGCTCTAGATTCTAAGGCTTCATCAACTCCCATAGCTATATCACCTGATTGTTCATCTATAGATGTTAAAACTGAACATGTATCACAATCAAATCCATACTTTGCTCTATCATATCCGATTTCTCTTATTGTCTTTCTAACAATTTTAGGAATATCAGCATAACAATTAGTTGATATCTCTCCCATAACTAATACCATTCCTGTAGTTACTGCTGTTTCACAAGCAACTCTTGCCATTGGATCCTTTGCTAATATACTGTCTAAAACTGCATCTGATATTTGATCACAAATTTTATCTGGATGCCCTTCTGTTACTGATTCTGATGTAAATAATCTCTTCATTTTGCTTAGCTCCTTTCAAATCTTTTGATATTAATTCTAAGCAATAAAAAAAGTCTCTTCAAATAAGAAGAGACTATATTATCTAAAGGTCTTTCTTCTTATCTTGCAAAAATATAATGTTCTGCAGGAATTTGCACCACAAATAGTAACTAAGTTACTTACGCTAATTAATATATCTTATTAATTAAGAGCATTTAGCTTATTAAGTAATTTAAAGTTAATTACTTAATTCCTTAGTTTCTAAATAGGTTGCCGGGCTTCACAGGGCCTTTTTCCCTCCACCTCTCTGGATAAGAACTAATATCAAATTTTATTTCTTGAATATAATATCAATTTAATTATACTATGTCAATACTATTTTTATGTTATTTTTACATACATTTACTTGTACTGCTGAATAAATTCTGAATAAGTGAATGTACATAAGATTTATAAATCAGTACTTTAAATATATACTACTATCTTCAAAAATTTATTCTAAAGCAAAAAAAACATGATATATAATATATCATGTTTAATGGTGGGGGAGGACGGATTCGAACCATCGAAACGAAACGTAACAGATTTACAGTCTGCCCCCTTTGGCCACTCGGGAACTCCCCCTTATTTGGAGCTTCATGTCGGAGTCGAACCAACAACCTGCTGATTACAAGTCAGCTGCTCTGCCATTGAGCCAATGAAGCG
>NZ_JAJKGM010000079.1:0-4582 GCF_021412605.1 Clostridium celatum | reverse complement strand
GGACACATCCTTTCTTAACTAAATATTATTTTACTTAGTTCGATTTAATGTGTCCACTACTTTATACTAACACCACTCTTTTCTAATTATAAAATAGGACTATATTTTATCGTTTTTTTAATTTGTAAATTTCTTTATCATTGATAACTTTTACGTTTAAAACATTTAATAATTTTTCTAAACTTTTAACTTGGTTTATATATTCAATTTTCCCTGATTTAAGTAGAGTATTTATATTTTTTATAATATCTTCTTTCTCATCTTCACCTAGTCTTCTTTTAGTTTTTATAACAACTCTATTTATAAATGTTAACGTATGCCAAATTTGTTCATCTGTTATTTTGCTAAAGTCATTTATAACTCTTGTATAACCAACTCTTCTATTATTAGGTGGATATGCTTCTTTAAAAAATTCTAAAAAATGATTGATTTCCTTAGGATCCTTGTTATCTACAAATTTTCCTAAGGATGATTTTAGTTGATTTTTTAAATATATTATTGTATTTGCTTTTACTACTGTATTCATTTTTTCAATAGAATTATAAATAATAGTATATATTTCTTGAGCTTTTTCTTTACTTAATTCTTCTTTTAATAAAGGTTTAGTTTTTTCTATTGCATCTAATATATTCTTTTTAGAATTTAATTCTTTAGCTAATATATTATTTAGAATTTCTTCTGAAGTTAAATTATTATTATTTTGTTCCATTACTTTTCTCCTCTTTTGATTAAAGATTTACTATATTAATAAATTATAAACGCTAATATTAAATTAAAGAGTGTCTATTTTTATTTAGTAGTTCTTTATTATATTCTTCATGTTTTTTTATTAATTTTTCTAAAGGCTTTCCTTTTAACATATCGATTATCATTGGTGCTAATATTGTTAATGCATCTCTATATCCTAATTCTATATGTTGACTTAATACATTTTGTCTAATATTTACTGTTCCGATTCCATTAATTAATTCTAATTGCATTGATGGATATATTTCAATAATATGAGTATTTTCAAAACCTTCTCTATTAATAGGTTGATTAAATGCTAAATGAACAACTATTATAATATCACAATTATGAGTTTTCAGTGGTTTAATTGGAACATTATCAGCATTTTGATTTATATATTTAGGATTATTTACACCACCATCTGCATATCTATACTTCCCTATTTTTATTGGCTTAAATAAGTATGGAACAGCACAAGAGGCAATACATATATTTAAAATATCCTCATCATCATAATCATTAAGTTTAAAATACTCAGGTTCTTCTAAATCTATATTATATGCACATGCATAAAGAAGCTTTTTACTGTCTCTAATTATTTGAAAATCAACATAGTCTTCAATAAAACTTTTAATACCACTTTGAGATAATAAACCAATATCATTTCTTTTAAAGCTTTGTAGTAAACTTAATTGATTTTCACCATTAGCAGTTTTCTTTATGAACTCTTTAATTTTCAAATCCCTAACAGTATTTTCATTATTAATAAATCTTGAATATCGTATGTTAGACCAGCTCTTATCCATAATACTTCCATCATTCATAGAAAGCATAAGTCCATTTATTGTACCAATTGATACCCCTGAAACTACAGAAATACGTCTTATTATATCTAATTCCCAAAGTGCTTTAAAAACACCAGCTTCATAAGCTCCTTTAGCTCCACCCCCAGCTAAAACTAGACCTATATTTAAATCAAATAAGTCTTCTATATCTATCAATACCCTCACTCCTTTTTAATGATTAATAAATGAAGTACATTTAAAATATAGACTTTTATAAAAATAATAAGTTACTGATTTCAATTTATATTATCATATTATAGTATATTATACTACTTTATACTGATAATGTAAGATTAATAGAATTTTTTTAATTACAAAAAGTATAAAAAAATACAAAGATTAAATAAAATTAATAAAATCTTATTTAACCTCTGTATAATACAATTTAATTATTATAGAAATATATTTTGGAATAATACTACTATTGTTAAAACTTTTTTATAATATATTCTTTATGCAATATCCAATTATTTTCTATCCATTTATAAATACAAACATTATCAAATTTACAGTTAAAGTCGCATGGAAATAGATTTATATAATTCCATAGTTTATTATAAACATTTTTAATTTTTTTTGAACTTAAAGTTACATGAAATATTTTATCTTTTCCATCAATTTCATTAAACTGTATATATGGAATCTTGCTTAATTCAGTTATAAGTTTATCATGAAACTTTTTACCTTCATTAGACATTTTAACATCCATATAGATGACTCTATCATCAAAATGATTATATCCTTTTACTTTATAATTAAAGGCAATTTCACTACTACATAAATTTTCAATACAATTTTCTAAATCACTAATTTTACCATCATATTCAAAAGGAGATTTTATAGTAAAATGAGCTGGTAATTTTGAAGATTTTACATTAAATTTATTAAGTATATCATTTCTTAGATTATTATTAAAATTTCCTGCTTCTCCTTTTACAACACTAACAATTACATATCTCATACTACTGTTCTCACTTTCAATAAATTTAATATTTATTATATGATAAAAATAATACTATATACATTTATAAAATCTAGTAAATAGTTAATATATATTTTTTTATATAAGATTTAAAAAGTAGGTTCAAAAATATGATAAACTATTCTAATTCTAGGTGTATATCATTTAATTCTGGGAAATTATATTCATTTAAATTTATCCCTTTTAATGTTTCAATTACTTCATTTAGATTATTTACTAAATTTAGCTTTTGTTGTCTCAATAATGCTTCTAAAGAGCTATTTTCCCATTCTATCCATCTTATATAGTTATCTCTTTCCTCAATATATCTTTTAAATTCACTATTATTATCTAATTTTTCTGTTATTTCATCACAAATGAAAAAATTACAAATAAAACTTCTATATTTTATATCTAATGAGCATCCCTTACCTGGCTCAATAAAAGGACATGCTCTAAAAAACATAGAAACATCTTTAATTACTTTAGGCTTTTTTAAACTATTAACTTCTTGTATATCATATTCTTCATATGTATGAAGATTTTCTTCTTTTATTATAGATTCGTTAACTTCTTTTATTTCAAAATCAGTAGCAAATTTTAAACTGCTTGTCCCATTACTATTAACAAACAACTCATAACTTTCACTATCAAAAAAACCCTTACAATGAATATAATAATTGTATATAATAGTGTTTGGTAAATTTAATATTTTATTTAAAGTAGCTAGTCCATCTTTATCCTTTACCATTTTATGAATTTCATATAATGTAAATTTAGGATAATACCAACAGCATCCTCGTTTCTTTATTTCACATAAACTTTTTCCGAAAATACTATTACATCTATAACATGTGCTACAACTATATTGAGGAATACCCTCATTATTACTAAAACAAATACGTTCCATAATTGCATCTCCTAAAAATTTATTTGCATCTTATTATATCATTGTACATATTATTTTTTGAAGAATTATAGAATGAATTTACATATTTTTAACTTCACTTATTTTAAATTTAATATTATTTAATTTAGAATAATAGTTGTAATATTTTTATTAATCTTTATTAGATTTATTTTTACTGTGCCATTTTTCCAACGCTTCAATAACTTGCTTTTGTCTTTCTACAGCATAATCATAATTGTTATTTAATGCATATAAACTAGGGGCTTGAGGCAAGCCAGCTAATAATGTTGCTTCATTATCACTTAATTCGTTTGGTTCTTTATTAAAATATCCATTACAAGCTTCCTTTATACCAATATATCCATCTCCAAAATAAATTACATTAACATAAAGCTCTAAAATTTCTTCTTTAGTATATTTATTTTCTAACTTTTGTGCTATACAAATTTCTTTTATTTTTCGATCAAAACTTTGCTCATTAGTTAAAAATATATTTTTAGCTACCTGTTGAGTAATTGTACTTCCACCTTCAAGAATTTGTCCATTTTCTAAATTTGTAATTAATGCTCTAGCTATAGAAACTAAATCTATAGCACCATGTTTATAAAATCTATGGTCTTCTATTGCTACTATTGCATCTAAAAATGTTTTATATATATTGTCTAGTTCTGTATAATTAGAATTTTCTTTCACTTCTTCAATTTTACTTTCAATTGAAGTTTCATCAATTATACTTTTATATACACCACATCCAACTCCAATAAACATTGTTGATATAATTATCAAAAAAACCATTATAAATTTTATAATATTCAAAAATAACTTTTTCATAATAATAATCCATCCCTTTACTAATATTATTTATATTAGCATTATACCTAATTTTTAAAGTTATTTATATTTATGAACCTTTCATTTGTATTACAATTTTGTAATATTGTTAAAAGTTATTTAGAAAAAATCATTAAAATTTAACTTTTAACATATTTAGATAACAGAAATTAAGTTAATTTATTACACTATAGAAAAAACACTTATAGCTTTATAGCTATAAGTGTTTTTTTCCAGACTGCTGACAAAGTGTCAGTAGTCTTTAATTTTATACAAATATGTAATATAATTTAAAATATATTAATT
>NZ_JAJKGM010000078.1:0-4585 GCF_021412605.1 Clostridium celatum | reverse complement strand
CAATGTGAATTATTAGCTAGAAGTGCAGCATAAAAAAGTTTGACTTTTTGTGTCCAAAATATTGACATAAGACCAAATAGACATGAAATTGTTATTGCAACTAAGGTTAGTGGAGAAATGGGGAAAGGCCCTAATAAATCAGGTTTATCAAGAAAAGCTATAATAAACGAGGTTGATGCAAGTTTAAAACGTTTAGGTGTAGATTATATTGATATTTTATATATTCATAGATGGGATTATGAAACACCAATTGAAGAAACAATGTGTGCGCTTAATGATTTAGTACGTTCAGGAAAGGTTTTATACTTAGGTGCGTCATCAATGTATGCATGGCAATTTGCAAAAGCTCAATATATAGCTGAAAAGAATGGATGGACTAAATTTTCAGTAATGCAAGGTCATTATAATTTATTATATCGTGAAGAAGAAAGAGAAATGAATCCAATGTGTAAGGATATGGGGGTAGCTTTAGTTCCATATAGTCCACTTGCAGCAGGACGTTTAACTCGTGATTGGACTTCAGATTCAAAGCGATTTAAGGAAGATAAAATTGCAAAAATGAAATATGATACTACAGAAGATAGTGATAAGGTAATTGTTGAAAGAGTAGCAGATATTGCAAAGAAATATAACGTAACTAAATCACAAATTGCAGTTTCATGGTTATGGAGTAAAGGTATTACTGCACCTATTGTAGGAATAACTAAAGAAAAATATCTAGATGATTTTATAGGTGCTTTAGATATTAAGCTAAGTGATGAAGATATTAAGTATTTAGAAGATGCTTATGTTCCACATAATATTGTTGGACATAGGTAAAACCTTCTAAAAGTATAGATAAAATTTTTTAGGAGGTGGAATTATGAATATAAAAGAAGTTAGTGAAAAATTTAATATTAATTTAGTAGAACTAGAAAATTACGAAAATATTGGCCTTTTTGATGATATTAAAAAAGTTAATGGTATTGGTGAGTATGAAGATAGAGATATTGAAAAATTAAGTAAAATTGTTACTCTAAAAAAAGTAGGATTAGAACTTGAAGAGATTTTAAGATATATGAAACTTGTAGAGCAAGGTGATTTTAGTAAGGATGAAAGAGTGCGTATTTTAAATAGGAAAAGGCAATTGATTTTAGAAGATATCCACAATAAGCAGAAATCTATTGATTGTTTAGATTGGCTTATTTATGAAATGAATGGATGCAACAGTAAAGCAGGGGAGAAGAAGAATGAAAAAAAACAACTTTAAACCATGGTATGTTTTAGTAGTATGCTGTGGATTGGCAGCTTCTTCTATAGGAATCTCAATAAATTCTTCAGGAGTATTTTATACTCCTGTATCTGAAAGTTTAGGCGTTATGAGAGGAACATTTGCTATGCATATGACTATTTTTTCTCTTATAACAGCTATAACTGCATTAATTGTACCAAAATTAATGAGTAGATTTTCTTATAAATGGATTTTAATTATTAGTGTTGCTATCACTGTCATTTCTACTAGTATGATGGCTAATGTAAAAAGTGTAACTATGGCCTATTTATTAGGTGGTATTAGGGGATTTAGTACAGGATTATTTTCCATAGTACCATTGACAATGATTATAAATGGATGGTTTAAAAAGAATCATGGTTTAGCAACTTCTATTGTATTTGGATTTAGTGGGATAGCAGGAGCTATTTGCTCACCTATTTTATCAAGATGTATAGAATTATTTGGATGGCAAACGGGATATTTAATAAAGTCAGGAATTATTTTATTACTATGCTTACCAGCAATTATTTATCCATTTAAAGTTACTGCAAATGAAGAAGGCTTGACTCCTTTTGGACATAAAGAAAATGAAGATGATTTTAAAGAGATAAATAATAATAAGGTATTTAATTTTATGACAGTAGCATTTATTTGCTTTTGTACACTTTCATTTATAAACACAACAATTACAGGAATTACTCAGCATTTACCTGGTTTTGCACAATCTATAGGTTATGGCACTACTTTAGGAGCAATGCTTCTTTCAGCAAGTATGATTGGAAATGTTATTTCTAAATTAATTATAGGTGTTATGAGTGATAGACTTGGAGAAGTTAAAGCAAGTGTTACTATGATGATTGCAAATGTATCAGGAATTATTTTGATTATTGTATCTAAATCTTCAATTGTAGGTGCAGTTGGAATACCACTTCTTACAAAGCATTTCTTTGGAATGGATAATTATTCTAAAGTATTTCCAATTATATCATTTGCATCTAATTTTGGAGCTGCCTTTGCATTATCATTAGTTGGCTATATTTATGATTTTACAGATTCATATAGCTATGCATTTATATTAGGAATAGCAATTAATATTATATGTTTAGCTTTAATGTTTATTGTTGTTAAATATAATAAAATAAATGGATTAGAAAGTAAAAGTCATTTAAAAGAATACCAAGCAAAAGAGGTTTTACAGTAATATTACTATAAATAATTTAAGAATTATTTAAAATTAGAATTTATTAAGTTATCTGTATATGGTATTTAATATATAAATTATTATGTTTTATTTAAACTTAGTTTTAATGTGATTAATTAAGAAAATAATGTATAATAAAACAAAAAGAGGTGAGAATATGGAACTTAGAGTTTTAAAGTATTTTTTAGCAGTTGCAAGAGAAGCAAATATAACAAGAGCTGCTGAAATATTAAACATTACACAACCAACATTATCAAGACAATTAATGCAATTAGAAGATGAATTAAACGCTAAGTTATTTGTTAGAGGTAAAAATAAAATTACTTTAACGGATAAAGGTATGATTTTAAGAAGAAGGGCAGAAGAACTAGTTGATTTAGCAGAAAGAACAGAAAAAGAGTTTCTAAATGATAATGATATTGTTGCAGGAGAAATATTCATTGGCAGTGGTGAGACCAATGCTATGCATAGTCTTGCAAAAGTAATGAAAGAGTTTCATGATTTATATCCTCAAGTTCAGTATAATTTATATAGTGCAAATGCAGATGATATTAAAGAAAGAATAGATAAGGGTTTGTTAGATATTGGACTTTTAACAGAACCTGTAGATATTTCAAAATATGAATTTGTACGTTTAAAAGAAAAGGAAGTATGGGGAATATTAATGAAAAAAGATGATGTTTTGGCCAATAAGGCTTATATTACAGCTGATGATTTAGTTGGAAAACCTTTAATTAGTTCAAAGCGTACAATAGTTCAAAATGAAATTTTTAATTGGTTTGGCAAGGATTATGATAAGTTAAATATCATTTCAACATATAATCTTGGTCTTAATGTTGCTATTATGGTAGAAGAGGGATTAGGATATGCATTTAGTTTAGAAAATTTGATTAATATTAATGATGAAACTAATATTTGCTTTAAGCCAATTTTACCAAGGATTGAAACTGGTACAGTAATTGTATGGAAAAAACATCAAATTTTTTCTTCAGCAACAAGTAAATTTATAGAAGAAATAAAAAATACTTTTAAATAAGTATAGACAAGTTGCCCCAGGGGTCAATACATATTTTTACAGATTAATTTTACTGGCACTATTACTAAATTAGAACTTGTACAGGTGTTAATCTGACAAAATGAGCGTGCCCCTGGGGCAGTTATATGAAGGTGAGGAGAGATACTATGAATAAAATTATTAAACAAGCAGTAGCACCACAAACACAACCTATTTTAAAGGATGCCTTTGATATAATTGATAATACTGAAATTCGTTGGTTATCCAGTGCAGGAATTATGATTAATTCACATGGAACAGTAATAATGATTGATCCATTACTAGAAGGATTTGATTTGCCATTATTAGTAGATATGCCAATTAAGTCTAGCGATGTTCCAAACTTAGATGGAGTTTTAATTACGCATTGTGATAATGATCATTTTAGTAGAATTACATGTAAAAATCTTTCTAAGGTATGTAAGGAATATCATGGACCCCATTATGTAGCAGAATTAATGAATGAAGAAGGTTTAAAAGGTATTGGTCATGATATATATGAAACTTTTACACTTGGAAATTTAAATATAAAATTAACACCTGCTGATCATGCATGGCAAAATGAAAGCAGTAGGTATAGCAAAATTAGAAAATTTGAATTTGAAGATTACTGTGGATTTTGGATAGATACTCCAGAAGGAACTATTTGGCTACCAGGAGACTCAAGATTATTAAAAGAGCATTTAGAAATGCCAGCTCCTGATGTAATATTATTAGATTTTTCCGATAATTCATGGCATATTGGATTAGATAATGCAATTAAACTTGCTAATACTTATCCTAATGCAGAATTAATTTTAATTCATTGGGGAACAGTAGATGCACCAGAAATGAATGCTTTTAATGGAGACCCAGAATCTCTTAATGGGCGTATTATAAATCCAAACCGTATTAATATTGTAGCACCAGGTGAAAAATTCACTTTAAAAAGTAAATAAAAAGTGTTTTAATAATTAACACAATTCTTATAAAAAAAATAAGGCTTAAGCCTTATTTTTTTGCAGTTTGTTGAAAAACCCCCTGTTTAAAAACAGAGGGTTTTTCTATTATTAGTTGTGGATAAAATTTAATATTAAAA
>NZ_JAJKGM010000077.1:0-5558 GCF_021412605.1 Clostridium celatum | reverse complement strand
AAACTTATATAATTTTCAAAGAGCGAGCAATTCTATGAAAAATCAAGCTATTTTTTCATATCAGCTTAACAGATTCAAAGTATTTTTACTATATGTATATTTTTATAATGTAAAATATACATATTAGTACCAATAAATTGTATTTAATAACTATTGCAATTATTCAATTATATTAATTTTATTAAAATAGTTATTACACCAAGAATTCCAAGGCATGTACCTACAACTTTATTTAACCTTTTAATCTCACACTTATTTGCAAATTTTGCGCTAACATAAGCAGCAATAACACAAAAGATTATAACTAATAACATTGGAATAAATTGCATTGTTGCTCCCATAGAAATATGGATTATAGCACCAGTTAAAGCAACTAAAGTCATATCCTTTAAGTCACTGAACATTGGAAAATTTAATTCCTTATTTAACTCTTATCCTAATGCTACATCTAAAATCATCATTAATACAAAACCTATAGCAAACCCAATTGTACCTATATTTGAATGTTCACCAGTAGATGATTCTGGAATTAGCTCTTCAACAACAACATAAATCATAGCCCCTGCTGCAAATGATAAAAGATATGGCATTATAGGTGTAAGTGCCTTAGAAAAAACAATTGTCAAAATTGCTCCTATAGGTTCAACAACTCCTGATAAAAAACCATAAAAGAATGACTTTCCTTTACTTATTCCTTCACTTTTTAGAGGCATTGATATAATAGCCCCTTCTGGAAAGTTTTGAATTGCAATACCAATTGATAATGCAAATGCTCCTGCAATAGTTATAGCACTTTCTGTACTCATCGCTCCTGCAAAAACAATTCCTACAGCCATTCCCTCTGGTATGTTATGCAATACAACAGCTAAAACTAACATTGTTGTTTTCCTTAACTTTTCACTTTTTACCCCTTCTGGTTTGTCATTATCTAAATGAAGATGTGGTATTACTTTATCTAAAATAAGCATAAATACTATACCTATTAATACACCTATTGCCGCTGGGAAAAATGCAAATTTATTCATATTAGAACTCATATCTATTGCTGGTATAATTAACGACCATACAGAAGCTGCAATCATTACGCCTGATGCAAAGCCAAGTAACGCCTTGTTAACTAATTGATTTAATTCTTTCTTCATAATAAAAACACAAGCAGCACCTAATGTAGTTCCTGCAAGTGGTATTAATAATCCCATTAAAATATTCATCTTATCACCTCTTTTAATTGATAATCATTTTCAATTATTTATATTATACTACTCTTTTTATATTTATTCCACTATATATATTTATTTTCTAAAAGTAAAAAAAAGACTAAGCAGTTATTTCTAAACATATAAAAATCAGCTGAAGCAATAATTGTTACTTCAACTGATTAATATCATAATTTAACTTTACGTTTTTTTTACTTTTCTTGGTTATTTCTTTATTTTAATATCAAAACGATCTGCATTCATTACTTTGTTCCAAGCAGCTATAAAATCACAAAGGAATTTTTCCTCATTGCCATTAGATGCATATACTTCAGCAATTGCACGAAGCTGTGAATTAGAACCAAATATAAGATCAACTCTTGTTGCTGTCCACTTTAACTTTCCTGTTTTTCTATCAATTCCTTCAAATCTATCTTCATCTTTAGATGTTGGTTTCCAAACTGTATCCATATCAAGAAGATTTACAAAGAAATCATTTGTAAGACATTCTGGTCTATGTGTAAATACACCATCTTTAGAGTGATTATAATTAGCATTTAATACACGCATACCACCAATTAATACTGTCATTTCAGGAGCTGTTAATGTTAATAGCTGTGCCCTATCAATTAACATTGCTTCTGGTCTTACTTGCAATTTATCTTTCATATAATTTCTAAATCCATCTGCCTTAGGTTCAAGTACACAGAAGGAGTTTATATCAGTTTGCTCTTGGGTTGCATCAGTACGCCCTGGAGTAAAAGGAACAATAATATCATACCCTGCATTTTTAGCAGCTTGTTCAATAGCAACACATCCACCAAGTACAATAATATCTGCTAGTGAAATTTTCTTACTTCCTGATTGTGACTTATTAAACTTTGACATTATTCCTTTTAATATATTTAAAACCTTCCTAAGTTCCTTTGGTTCATTAACTTCCCAATTTTTTTGTGGTTCAAGACATATTCTAGCTCCATTTGCTCCACCACGATAATCTGAACCACGGAATGTTGATGCAGAAGCCCAAGCTGTTCTAACAAGCTCT
Organism: Clostridium celatum; assembly: GCF_021412605.1. Lineage (NCBI taxonomy): Bacteria > Bacillati > Bacillota > Clostridia > Eubacteriales > Clostridiaceae > Clostridium > Clostridium celatum. The sequence goes on along the minus strand of NZ_JAJKGM010000077.1, from coordinate 3,314 downwards.
GATATTGATAATCCAGAGTCTAAAATTCTTTTCTTAAGATGTATTATATCCTTTTTATTAACTAATTTATGATTAACATTTGGCACAGGATCTTGCCAAATAAATACTTCCTTTGGAACATCTGGTCCAAGATATCTTGATATTGGTCCCATATCTCTATGAGTTAATTTGAACCATGCATGAACAAATGCATCAGCAAATTTTTCTGGGTTTTCCAAATAATCTTTTGCAATTCTTGCATATATAGGATCATTAATAAGGCCTAAATCTGCTGTAGTCATCATAGGTCTATGCTTTTTTAATGGATTATGAGCATCTACTACCATATCCTCTTCATCCACATTCATAGCTAACCATTGATATGCTCCTGCTGGGCTTTTAACTAGCTCCCACTCATATTTAAATAATGTTTTCAAATACCCCATATCCCACTGTATTGGATTTGCATTCCATGCACCTTCTATTCCACTAGTTATAGTATCTTCAGCTTTACCTTTTCCATAGCTATTCTTCCACCCAAGCCCTTGCTCCTCAATAGGTGCAGCTTCAGGTCCTGGCCCAACATATGTAGCTGGACCTGCGCCATGACATTTACCAAAAGTATGTCCACCTGCTATAAGTGCAACAGTCTCTTCATCATTCATAGCCATTCTTAAGAAAGTTTCTCTAATATCCTTAGCTGATGCTGCTGGATCTGGCTTTCCATTTGGTCCTTCTGGATTTACATAAATTAATCCCATTTGAACAGCAGCAAGTGGATTTTCAATCTCTCCACTATCTGCTAGTTTATTATCTCCAAGCCACTTTTCTTCATTTCCCCAATAAATATCTTCTTGAGGCTCCCAAACATCCTCACGTCCACCACCAAAACCTATCATCTTTATCCCCATAGATTCAAATGCACAGTTACCTGCTAGTATCATAAGGTCTGCCCAAGATATTTTATTTCCATATTTCTTTTTAATTGGCCAAAGCAACCTACGTGCCTTATCTAAATTAGCATTATCTGGCCAGGTATTAAGAGGTGATAATCTTTGCATTCCACGACCTCCACCACCTCTACCATCTCCAACTCTATAGCTTCCTGCACTATGCCATGCCATACGTATAAATAATCCTCCATAATGCCCATAGTCAGCAGGCCACCAATCCTTAGAATCTGTCATTAACTTAAATAAATCATTCTTTACTTCTTCAAGATCTAGTTTGTTAAATTCTTTAGCATAGTTAAAATACTTAGACATTGGATTACATAATTCTGAATTTTGATGAAGAATTTTAAGATTCAATTCATTTGGAAATAAACTCTTATTAGTATGTTGTTCACTTGCTATAGGCATACTTGTATTACCTGTCACAGGACACTTCGATTCAGGCATATATTATCATTCCCCCTTAAATTTAATTAAGCTAACATTACAAAAATTAATACTACTTACTGTATTATATAAATTTATAAATAATGATATAACTTACTGCCTATAAAAAATAAGGCTTTGTTTTAAAATAATGTAAAAATAAACATAATATAAAGGATGTCTGAATTTTAGCTATCCCTGTCAAGTAGACAGAGAGCATATCAATTCAGACATCCTTTTAAGTCACAATAGTTTAAGATTGTTCATTATTATTTTTCAACTCTTTTATAAATTTAATAATTATATCCTGTTCTTGTGGTGTATAATTGCTAGCTATTTTTAAAAGAAAATTATGATTTTCTTTATGAAGTTCATTATGAATTATATTAATTTTTTCTCCGAGACTAGTTAATTTATAGAAAATCTTTTTTTGATTACTGTCATCTTTATATGTAGTAATAAGTTTTTTTTCTATCAAACGATTGGCTATTTTAGAAATTCCACCTCTAGTCATGCTTAATTTTTCAGCAATCATAATTCCATTAGGTTCCTTTATATTTGCAATACATGATATTACATGGCATTCTGTATGTGTAATCTGATTAAAGATAATTTCTATGTAAATGAGGATTGTATTAAATGTAGCACATGTATAAAAGTATGCCCAAGAGCAAATGTATCTTATGATAAATCAAAAAATATTAAATTTAGTAAACATTGCGAATCTTGTCTTTCATGTGTAAATAATTGCCCAAAGACGGCTATTAAAGTCAAAAATGATTAGTACCCTATACCATAGTTTTTTCTATGGTATAGGGTACTTTTTAGTTTACTATTTAATCATATAGATTTTATATTTAATCATATAGATAATTATCTAAATGAAATTGGAGGTAAACTAATGCCACTTCAAAATACTTTTAAAGCCTTATCTGATCCTACAAGACGTGAAATATTAGCACTTCTTCGAGATGGGAAGATGTCAGCAGGTGAAATTGCAAGTAAATTTGATATGACACAAGCAACAATTTCACATCATCTTTCAATCTTAAAAAAAGCTGATTTGATAATAGAAGATAAACAATGGAAATATATTTATTATGAGTTAAACATATCTGTTTTTGAAGAAATAATGATGTGGCTATCTCAATTTAATATAAAAAAGGGGGGATTCTAATGAAAACTAATTTTAAAAAGGTGCTGTTAATAATTTTTATATTTTTACCATTAATAATAACTCTTATATCTTTAAATTATTTGCCTGACTTAATACCAGCTCATTATGGATTTAATGGAGAAGTTACAAGATGGGGAAGTAAATATGAATCTTTAATATTACCAATAATGTATGTTGTCATTTGTATCATAAGCCTTATATGTACAAATTATGCTGCAAAGAAACCTGAAAACAAAAATAACATTAAAAGTTTAAATGCTTGTACTGTAGTTCTAGCAATTACTTTTAATGTCCTAACCATAAGTTTTCTAATATCAGATTTTAATAAGATAACTAATATAAATAATGCATTTTCAAGTAAATTAATATATATGGCTTTAGGAATAGGATTTATTATATTAGGAAATTATCTTCCAAAATGTAAAAGAAACAACTTTATAGGAATAAGAACATCACTAACGCTATCAAATGATGATATATGGTTTAAGACTCATAGATTTGGTGGTAAAGTCTTTGTTGTTTTTGGATTTATATTTACTATAATATCATTAATTATTCCAGTAAATATTACTATGCCTATTTTAATCATTTCTTTAATAATTCTTACAATAGTAGTATCTGTATATCCTAAAAAGCTAGTAAATAAAAAGAATTAAACTTATGCTATAAATTTAAATCAAAAAAGTAGTAATAAATACACTATTGAACTGCCCCCCGTCAAGTAGACAGGGTAAATAATAAAAAATTATGATGCTAAGGTATGACTCCTATATTCAAGT
>NZ_JAJKGM010000076.1:0-5641 GCF_021412605.1 Clostridium celatum | reverse complement strand
ATATTAAATTTTATCCACAACTAATAATAGAAAAACCCTCTGTTTTTAAACAGGGGGTTTTTCAACAAACTGAAAGAGCTATTGCAATTTAATGCAATAGCTCTTTTAATATAATAAATTAACATTTAAACTTTAATTATCAATATTACTTAAAATTTAATAAAATAATTTTAAAATTGCTGTATAGAAAGTTCAAAATTGGTACATAATTATAATGTAAATATTAAACCTGTAATAAAACTACAGGTTCCCATCCCCCCATTATTTAAAAAGCGCGCAAGCGCTTTTTTTATTTTCATATAAAAAATAAAAAGTATTGATTTTAAAATCAATACTCTTTATTTTATTAATTACATTCTTTCAACACTTTCCATTCCTAACAAATCTAAGCATTGTTCTAATACGTTCTTAACTAAGTTTATAAGTACTAACCAAGAAGCTTTCTTAGATTCATCTTCTTCAGATACTATTCTTGTATCATTATAGAATCTGTTAAAGTTATTTGATAATTCATAAATATATTCACATATCTTATGTGGTGCTCTATCTCTAAAGCTTAATTCAATAACTTCATTAAACTTAATTAATTGAAGCATTAAGTTTCTTTCTGTTTCACTTTGTGGTACTAATATTGCTTTATTCATATCAGTCATATTAGCTCTATTTAAAATAGATTTAATTCTAACTATTGTATAAAGAATGTATGGACCTGTATTTCCTTCAAATGAAGCAAATCTTTCTATATCAAATATATAGTCTTTTGAAGCTTGGTTAGATAAATCACCATATTTTAACGCTGCTAATCCAACCTTTGAAGAAATCTCTTCAACGTCTTCTTCTGCTATATTTTTATTATCCTTAAGTTTTTCTTTACCTGCTTCTTTAATTAAGTTTATTAAATCTGCAAGTCTCATTACTCCACCTTCACGAGTCTTAAATGGCTTACCATCTTTTCCGTTCATAGTCCCAAATCCTATGAAATCTAATACAGTATTTTCATTTGCTATACCTGATTTTTTAGCAGCTCTAAAGAATTGTTCATAATGAAGCCCTTGTCTCTTATCAGCTAGATATATTATTTCATCAGCTTTTAAATCTCTAACTCTCTCTACAACTGTAGCTAAGTCTGTAGTTCCATATAATGAAGCTCCATCTGATTTTAATAATAGTAATGGTGGTACTGGACTCTTATCAGTCTCTTCACTTACATCAAAAACTAAAGCTCCTTCACTTTCCTTAGCAAATCCTTTTTCTTTTAAAGATTCTATCATTTCAGGAATAAATTTTTGTGCATCACTTTCACCATTCCATAATTCAAAGCTAACATCTAAAGCCCCATAGTTTTTCTTTAAGTCATTAACAGATACATTTAATATATGCTTCCATAATGCAACATACCCTCTTCTACCTTGTTGAAGCTCAACTGTTGCTTTTTTAGCAGCTTCCATAACAGCTTCATCACTCTTAGCAAGCTTACTTGCATATGGATAAATATCCTCTAGTTCATCTATTGTAAACGGAGCTTCTTCTGGATATTCTCCTTCAAAACTTTCATCAAAATATGGTAAACTTGGGTTACGTCTTTCAACTTCTGATATAACCATACCCATTTGAAGACCCCAGTCTCCTAAATGAACATCACCAATTACATCATGGCCTAAGTATTTAGCTATTCTCTTAATGCTCTCACCAATAATTGCTGATCTTAAATGTCCTATGTGTAATGGCTTTGCAACATTTGCTCCACCATAGTCTACAATTATTTTTTTAATTTCTGTAGCTTGTGAAGTACCGAATCTTTCATCAGTATTCATTTTATTTACATAATCAACTAAGAATTCATCATTAAGAGTTATATTTATAAATCCAGGACCTGCAATTTCTAATTTAGAAAAAATTTCATTTTCTTTTAATTTTTCTACTACCTCTTGCGCTATAGCATTAGGTGCTTTCTTGTACTTTTTAGCACATGCTAAAGCTCCATTACATTGATATTGGCAAAGATCAGGTCTATTTGATACATTTACCTTTCCAGCACTCTTATCATAACCAAGCTCTTCAAATGTATTCATAAAAATATCACTTATTTGTTCAATAAATATTTTCATTAATTTATGCCTCCTTTTATTTTATATAAAAAAAACGCCTCTTCTTTTCAAAGAGACGAAAATATTTCCGCGGTACCACTCAATTTAGTTAATTTTAAAAATAAATTAACTCACTTATAACTTTAACGCTAGTTTACAGCGGCATACTCTTACAATAATGCTCAAGCAGCTTCTCCAAGTCCCTCTTCCTTATTTCATATCTTATAAGACTTTCACCATACTCTTACTCGCTAATAGATACTTTAAAATAAGTACTCTTCTCTTCATAGAATTTATATTTTTAATTATCTTATAAAAATCAAATTTAACTAATATAATATTATTTAAACATAAAATATATAATAAAATAATTTTACCTAAAAATCAAATTACTTGTCAATTAATAATATAAAAAAGCTAAGCAAATGCCTAGCTAAATTTTAAAATTATATCTTTTTAACAACTGATGATTTTAATTTCATAGCTCCAAAACCATCTATTTTACAATCAATATCGTGACCATCTGTTACATCATATAATAAACGGATATTTTTTACCTTTGTACCTTGCTTTAATGCTGATGTAGCACCCTTAACTTTTAAGTCCTTTATTATTGTTACAGTATCACCATCATTTAAAACATTTCCATTAGCATCTTTTATAAGGTTTGCTTCTGCAGCTGCAGCTTCTGATGCAGCAGTCCATTCATGACCACATTCTGGGCAAACTAAAAGATTTCCATCTTCATAAGTATATTCTGAATTACATTTTGGACAATTTGGTAACATAGTTTCATTTCCTCCATTCGCTTCTCTTATATATTATGCATAAATATAGGTAGTCCTTTGCATGCTTAATATATTATCATACACTTCTTATATTTACAAACTTTCCACTATAGCATAATTAAGTATCTATTTAATACACTTTTACTAGTTATAAACTTTGTTATATTTATTTTATCTCATTTTCATTTTAAAATTCTTAATATATATTACTTCTGATAGAATTCTTAGTACCAGTAGTAAATAGAATTTTTTACAATAATTGTTTTATAACAACAAAAAAGGTTGTAGTTTAAACTACAACCTATAACACTCTAAAATTATCTTCTATTTTGCTCTTTTTTAGCTCTTCTACAAGATATACATCTTGTTGGCTCATTTGTAAACCCTTTTTCTTTATAGAATTCTTGCTCTCCTACTGAAAATACGAATTCACTTCCACAATCTCTGCATTTTAATGTTTTATCTGTCATAAACATTCCTCCTAAAATTAAAGATTCTAAATTGATATAATAATCTCTAATTTTTGAGAAACTATTTACCTAAATGAAACTTTCTTTGTTAGCAACTCTGCTACTCATTTATAATAACATAATATTTAATTAATTTCAACCTTTTTTATTTATTTCTTATAAATACTTAAAATTATTACAATATTTTCAATCTAACTCTTCTCAATAATCTTTTCCACATCTTTCAACCATTTATTTGTGATATTGTTCTTTGCTCATTATTCTAAAACTATAATTTCTCTACTATTTAAACTTCTCTTAACATCAATTGTTCTTTGATTGCTTGAACCCTTAAACTTTAGTTCTTCTTTTTTATTTTTTAACTCAAATCTACCATCAACTAAAACATCTATGTTGCTAATTAACTCTCTTAAACCACTGTCTTTCTTCATATTTTCTAAAACTTGTTCAAATGTATATCCTGTATAACACCATATATTTAATCCTGCTTCCTTAAATTTTTTTGCCATATATGCAAAACTTTCTGATTGCTCTAAAGGATCACCACCACTAAAAGTTATTCCTTTTAACATTGGATTGCTTAGTGCATCTTTAATAAGTTCATCCATATCCTTAAGTTCTCCACCATTAAAGTCATGAGTTTCTTTATTAAAACATCCTTCACAATTATGTTTACAACCTTGTGCAAAATATACTCTTCTCATTCCAGGTCCATTAACAAGACTTTCATATGCAATTCCTGCAAGTCTAACATATCTTTTCATAAATTAATCACTCCAAAATAATTTATAATACAGTTAATATGCCAATAACTCTAAATTATTACTCTTTAATCTTAATACTATCATTATACATTTCTATTATTGATTTAGTCCTATTTAGAGATTCTACAACTCTAGTTTTACCTTCATTAGTTAAATATTCTGCATCATTCACTGTAGCTGGAACAATTTCATAAAACAATTTATCATCTTTTCCATACCAATTTACCCATGTTGGAATATATGTTGGGATATCTACTGTAACTTCATTTGTATCCATATTTTTCGATATATTTACAGATACTATTACCCCATCTTCTGTATATGGATTCTCTATTCTTTCAGTTCTTTGACTAGATAAAAAATTACCCATAGAATAAACTACTGCTGTATTACTTGTACCATCTGAAGAAGTTAAAATATCTATTGGTTGAATAGAATGTGGATGTGTTCCAAAAATCACATCTACCTTTTCATCAGTTAAAAATTGTGCAATTGTTCTTTGTATATCATTAGGTTCTAATTCATATTCATCACCCCAATGCATATAAAAAATTATAACTTCGGCTCCATCTTCCCTCATTAAAGCTATTTGTTCTTTCATATTATTTAAATCTTCATCTAATGTTAATGGATGAAAATGATTCATTAAAGGTATCAGTTCATCTGGTATTGCAATTCCATTAAGCCCTTTAAAATAATCTTCTGTTGTCATCGTATATCCATAAGATATTATTCCTATATTAATATCATTGATATTTTTAATTATATATCTTTTTTCATCTACACTTCCTCTTGTTCCTATTACATCAAATCCTCTATCTAATAATATATTTCTTGTTCTTTCATATCCATATACATCTCTATCTAAAGCATGATTATTCATATTTGCTATAACATCATAACCTGTCCATTTCATAGCATCTACCAATGAATCAGGTGTATTGAAACTTGGATATCCTGCATATCCCCAATATTCTGTACCTGAAAAAGTTGTTTCTAAATTTCCAATGGCTAAGTCAGCATTTTCTAAAATATCTTTTATATATTGAAAATTATTAGTAAAATCATACTCCCCTGTACTGTCATCGTATTGAGTATCTAATATTTCTTGATGAATTAATATATCTCCAGTTGCGACTATCTCCACTGTATTAATTTTCTCAACTTCTTCTATAGGTTCTGGTATATCTTTATTCTCTTCTTCTTTTTTATTATCATTGATTAGTAATATTTCTTCTTTTACTTGCTGATCCTTTGAAAATAATGAATCAAAAACGCTCTTAAGTGGATCAGAGTTATAAAATCCAAGCAAAAATATCATAACTACTAGTATAGAAACTACTAGTTTCGTTTTATCTTTCATCTCTTTCACCTCTTCAATTATTTTACATATTATATATTATTATACATTATTCTCCTAATTTTTAACATAAAAAAAAGACACTTTTAAGTGTCTTTTTCAGTTTGTTGAAAAACCCCCTGTTTAAAAACAGAGGGTTTTTCTATTATTAGTTGTGGATAAAATTTAATAT
>NZ_JAJKGM010000075.1:0-6015 GCF_021412605.1 Clostridium celatum | reverse complement strand
TATTATTTAGTCTCGCAAACTTATTGTATTTCCTTAGGTTGAGAAGAGCAATGTTCATATAACTTAACAGATCGAATTATATTTATGGGGGGACAAAATGAAAAGGAAAATGATTATAAGAATTGTAGCAGTTCTTACTTTAAGTGCTGTTATGGCTACTAACTCTATGATGACAATGGGGAATGTTTATGCAAATGAATTAACAGAAGGAGCAGAACAACAAGAATATGAGACTCTTGCTGTAGATAGTGACTACTCACAAATAGGTGGAGTAGAAAGTTATATTGTAGATGGAAATAAGGTTACATTTAAGATGGTAACAGGGGAATATGTTAGAGTTTCTCTTTTAGATAATGATGTAATACGTCTATATATGGACCCAAACGGGGAATTTAAAGAAGATCCTACACCTAATGATGAAAGTCATGTTACAACAATTAGAGAGAAGGATGATGATGAGTATGAAGGCGTTGATGCTAAGGTAGAAGATGGAGATATTATTACAGTATCTACAGACATTATTGAATTAAGAATGGAAAAAGCTACAGGAAAGATGGAGCTTTTTAATAAGGCTACAGAGCAAACATTATGGAGGGAAGCAGAGCCTTTAAAATATACAGATAGTGAAACAGTTCAGACTCTTGAAACAAGTAGTGATGAATATTTTTATGGTGGAGGAATGCAAAATGGACGTTTCTCTCATAAAGGTGAAATTATAAATATTAGAAATGAAAATAACTGGGTTGATGGAGGAGTAGCAAGTCCAACACCATTTTATTTCTCAACTAGTGGTTATGGAGTTATGCGTAATACTTTTAAACCAGGACAATATGATTTTGCTTCAACAACTGAAAATATAGTTGTTACTAAGCATAGTGAAAAACGTTTTGATGCATATTATTTTATTGATGATACAGCAAATGGTATTATAAAGGGATTCCATGAGTTAACAGGTGATCCGTTACTTATGCCAGAATATGCATTTTATTTAGGGCATTTAAATTGTTATTCTCGTGACTGGATAAATGATGAAACAGGACAAGAATCACAAACACCAGCACCTGGATTTGATCGTCAAGAAACATTGATGGTAGATGCTAAAGAGGTTTTAGATACTCATATTAGCAATGATATACCACTTGGATATTTCTTACCTAATGATGGTTATGGATGTGGATATGGTAGAGCAGAAACTATTGATGAAAATATTGAAAATTTAAAAACATTTGTTGATTATACTAGAGAGAAGGGAGTTCAAACAGGTCTTTGGACACAAAGTCAATTAACTCCTACAGGAAATCAAGCTGCTTATTTAGAACGAGATATAGAAAAAGAAGTTGGTTATGCTGGAACAAATGCAGTAAAGACAGACGTTGCATGGGTTGGAGCTGGATATTCTTTTGCACTTAACTCAGTAAGACAAGCTGCAGAAGGTATTGAAAATAATTCAAGGGATAATGCAAGACCTTATGTTGTGGCAGTTGATGGATGGGCTGGAACTCAAAGATACGCAACTTTATGGTCAGGAGACCAAAGTGGTGGAAATTGGGAGTATATTAGATTCCATATCCCAACATATATCGGTACTGGATTATCAGGAAATCCAAATATGGGTTCTGATATGGATGGTATATTTGGAGGTAAGAATCCAGTAATTCAAACTCGTGATTTCCAATGGAAGGCGTTTACTCCTATCCAATTAGATATGGATGGTTGGGGAAGTAATGCAAAGAATCCTTATGTATTTGGAGAGCCATATACTTCTATAAATAGAATGTATTTAAAATTAAAAGGTGAATTAATGCCATACATTTATAGTAATGCAAGTGTTGCTACTAATGAAGGTATGCCAATGATTAGAGCTATGATGCTTGAATATCCTAATGAATATACTTATGGAAAGGATACTCAATATCAATATATGTGGGGAGAAAACATGTTGGTTGCTCCAATATATCAAGATACTGAATCAGATGCATTAGGAAATGATGTTAGAAATGATATTTATCTTCCAGATGAAGACCAAATTTGGATTGATTACTTTACTGGAAAACAATATCAAGGTGGAGGCGTATTAAATAATTTTGAAGCTCCTGTATGGAAGTTACCGTTATTCATAAAGAATGGTGCAATTATTCCAATGGCAAATGAAAATAATACTCCAGAAGCAATAGATAGCTCTATACGTAAGTATGAAGTATATCCAAGTGGAGATACAAGCTTTGAAGTATATGAAGACGATGGTTTAACTACTGACTATAAGGAAGGTAAATCAGCAACTACATTAGTTACATCTTTAGCGCCTAAAACAGGAAAAGGTACTGCTGTAATTAAAGCAGGAAAATTAGAAGGTAGCTATGATGATATGATAACTGAAAGAAAAACTGAATTTGTTGTTAATGTAAGTGAAAAGCCAACAGAATTAACAGTAAAGGTTGGTGGAAATGATGTTAAGCTTACTGAAGCTAAATCATTAGAAGAATATAATAGTGGAAGCAATATGTATTTCTATGATGAGGCACCAAACCTAAATAAATATGCTACAGAAGGTTCTGAGTTTGCAGATATAGAAATTACTACAACTCCAAAGGTTTACGTTAATGTTGAAGCAACTGATGTAACTAAAAATGAAGTTGAATTAACAGTAAAGGATTTTGTAAATACTCAAGAAGGTGTAAATAGTGACTTAAATACTAATTTAAGTGCACCTACTAACCTGCAAGCACCACAAGAATTAATAACACCAACAACTATAAACTTAACATGGGATGCTGTTGAAGGAGCAACTTCATATGACATTGATATTGATGGAGTAATATTTAGGAATATTACAGCTACTGAATATAAGAAGATTGATTTAGAATTTGATACTGTTTATAAATACAGAGTAAGAAGTGTAAATTCAGAGGGATACTCTGAATGGAGTGATTATATAGAAGCTAGAACTAAGTTAGATCCATATACTAATGTTCCAAAAGATATGGTTGCAATTTGGGAATGGGGTAACTATGGTACTGATTATCTTGAAAATGCTGTAGATAATAATGATAGTTCTATGTTCCATTCTGCTGGAAATGCTATTGATAAACCATTTATTGTTGATATGCAAAAGGCTTATGATATTGAATTCTTAGATTTAAAATTTAGAGCTAATGCAAATGGTTCTGTTAGTAGAGCATTAGTTTATAGTAGTGTAGATGGAGTGAACTATACAAAGGTATTTGATAATACAATAGATTATGGAAATGCATGGTCAACTGATGGAAACGTTAAGAGAATTGAATTTGCAAGTCCAATTAAAGCACGTTACTTTAAGATAGTAACTAAAGAATCAAGAAACAACTTCCTTGCAATAAATGAAGTAAGACCAGTAAAGGTTGATGGAACAGTAGGAAAGGTAGTTGGAGACTGGAATAATAGTGGAAAAGTAGAAGAAGGTGATTTAACATTCCTTCAAAACTATGCAGGTTTATCAAATGTAGATGCAGATTGGCATTATGTTTCTGATGCAGATTTAAATAATAATGGATTAATTGATGCATATGATATTGCATATGTTGCTAATAAGTTAAATGGTGGAGTAACTGAAACTGATACTAAGATTTCAGGTGAAATTAATATTATTCCAAGTAAGAAAAATATTAAAGCAGGTGAAACTTTCACTGTAAATGTTGTTGGAGTAGAGTTAGCAGATATAAATTCATTTAGTGTTGAACTTCCTATAGATTCAAGTAAATATGAATTTGTTAATATAGCACCAACAGAACTTACTAGTGGTATGACTAATTTCTCTAAATTAAGAGTTCATAGTGATGGAAGTCAAGCTGCATATGTAATATTCAATAATATTGGAGAAAAAGCTAAAATTTCAGGTACAGAAAATATAGCAACTGTTACTTTAAAAGCAAAAACTGATGTTACTTTTGATATAGAAGCTACTCATGCTTTACTTGTTGATAGTAAATTAAATCAAAGAGATGCAGCAGATATATATCGTAATGTACCAGAAGGAATGACTGCAATATGGGATTTAGGAAATGAATTACAATTCTATCCTCAAAATGCAGTAGATAATGATGATAGTACAAGATTTATGTATGCTCAAAGGGATGGAGTTGATAAAGAATTCATAATTAATATGAATGGTGAATATGACCTTGAAAGAATTGATGTTTTATGTAGAGATATTAATATAGGTTCAGGAAACGGTGGAGTATTAAGAGCAGAAATTTATACTAGTGTAGATGGTGAAAACTATGAATTAGTTTACAGTAATGCTGAAGAAACAGGATTACCAGTATGGGTAAATGAAGGTAAATATAATGTAGCTATGTTAGAAGAAGTAGTAAAAGCTCGCTACATTAAGATAGTACCTAAAGAAACTCTTGGAGGATATATTTCATTTAAAGAAATACGTCCAATAGCTGTTGCAAAATCAGTTGAGGTGCCTGAAGAACCAGAAATTCCAGTAGTAGTGGTAAAGGATCATTTAAATCTTGCTGTTGAAATAGCTAATGAAGTAACTGAAGAAGAACTTTTAGATGTTGTTCCAGCAGTAGTTGTAGAGTTCAAAGAAGCTCTTGATGCAGCTAATGCTATATTAGAAAATGAAAATTCAACTCAAGAAGAAGTAGATTCAGCCTTTGAAAGATTAGCAAATGCAATGCAAATGTTAGAATTCATTAAAGGAGATAAAACTCAATTAATTAATTTATTAGATAGAATTGAAGGATTAAATTCTGATGAATATATTAATGATACTTGGAGCAAATTACATGCTAGTGTAGAAAAAGCAAATGCTGTTATAGCAGATGAAAATGCTCTTGAAGCAGAAGTAGCTGATTCTTATAAAGAACTTTTAAGATCATTCTTAGAATTAAGATTAAAACCAAGTAAGGATAAATTAGAAGGTTTAATCAATAAGGTTGAAGCTTTAGATGCTAGCAAATATACTATAGAATCTTGGAATAACCTACAAGCTAAATTAGGCATGGCTAGAGGAGTATTTGAAAATGAAGAAGCAACTGTAGCTGAAATATCAAATGCTGAAAATGAATTAAATGCAGCAGTTAATGCTTTAGTTGCAAATGTAGGTACAGGAAATGAAGAAGTACCTGAAAATCCAGGTAATACAGAAATTCCAGATAATAATGAAGTACCAGAAAATCCAGGAACTACTGAAACACCAACAAATCCAGATAAAAATGAAGTTGCAGATAATACTGAAAAGACAGAAGATAAGAATGAAAATGTAGCTTCAGATAATGTGGTAAGTGGTTCAAGTAGCTCAAGTAGTAATTCAAGTAGTGCAACAAACACTACAAGTCAATCACAAGGAAAAGATAATCTTCCTAAGACAGGTGGTGTAGCAGGAGTATTAGCTACAACTATAGGAGCTATTTTAGCAGGAGCAGGTGCAATATTATCAAAGAAAAGAAGATAGAAATATTAATAGAATTTCTAAATGAAGTTTTAGAGATAAAAAAGAAGTAATTGAAAACTGCGTAGATTAATCTACGCAGTTTTTTTGCTAATTTTGAAAGTTAGGATTTTTAATTAGCTTTAGCTTTTAAGGCTGGTATAAATGTACGGAATAAGAATAAGCATAAACATACAGCTGCAAAAATTATACCTACAGGATAGGCAATTGTTGTTGGAAGTTTAAAGCCTTCTTGTGCATATAAGATATAGGTACAACTTACCGCGGACATAAAGGTTGCAGGTACAGCTGCAATTAGTGATGAAACTGGTTTGTTTATCTTAGCGTATTTAGCAAGATATACAGAACCTGCCCAAAGAACTATCATAGCTAATGTTTGGTTTGACCATGAGAAATATCTCCAAACAACTGAATAGTCTATAAGTGAAATTAAATATCCAATTCCAAGTAGAGGAATAGCAAGCATTAATCTCTTAGGAATTTTAGTTTGGTCAATTTGGGAGAGTAGATAGATTTGTGTAAAAAACAAATCTATCTACTCTTTTTTGTATGATTAGTTGGTAGATTTGGAATAA
>NZ_JAJKGM010000074.1:0-6186 GCF_021412605.1 Clostridium celatum | reverse complement strand
TTACTGGAAATCAAAATTTCCAGTAATATTTGATTTATAAGAAACTATATTACACAAAATTATCTACAGTCTCTATTGTCACATTATCCGGAAAACTTTAATGCTATCGGCAAAGAATCATATAGCAAATATAAATTTGATTTAATGCTTTCAGGGCATGCTCATGGAGGACAATTTATATTACCCTTTATAGGTGGATTATTTGCACCAGGTCAGGGCGTTCTGCCTAAATATTATAATGGGCTTTATGAAGATAAAAATAAGCTAATTGTAAGCAGAGGACTTGGTAATAGTGGATTTCCAATAAGATTATTTAATAGACCTAATCTTGTAGTAGTAGATATTATGAAATATTAATATTTTAATTAGATGCTTTTTTAATTTTTTATTTAGAATAATTTTAAGGTATACATAAAGTTAAAGATTTTGAAAAGTTTTAACATAAATATTAATTTATGAATAATATATACCATAAATAATATTCTAATGGAGAAATAATAAGGCACTAAGGAGGATAAATAAAGAGATGGCTATTTTGAAAAAAATTGAAACTGAAGTTGTATTAGGTGTAGGGGAAGATAACTTTTTTAAAGAGGTAGAATTTGATTTTTCTAATATAAAAGGAATTTTTATGGTTGAGAATATTGATGAACGGATTGATGTTTATGATGTAGTACCTATAGATTGTGATTCAGTAATATTTAGTGCATATATATATATAAATGTAGCATATAAGTTAGCTGAATATACTGGAAATGATACAAAATGTAATGCAACAATTTGTGGGGATATTAAGCATATGACAAAGAGGATACCATTTGGAGGATGTATTAAAATTAATCGTGAATCAAAAGAACACTTTAATAAAAATGATATTGCAAAGGTAGTAAATGCATGTATTGAAGGAAGTCATAACACTTTAATAGGACCACAAGAGATAGGGAAATTTGATACACCAATATACAACTATAAAAAGTTAAATGATAAGGTATGCATTAAAATTAAGGTTAAGGTTGTAAGAGATGAAATCGTAACTATTTATGCAGAAGATAAAGAATGTAAATAAAAAATATAATTGTTATAATTAGCTTGATTTAAAATATAAATATATTTAAATCAATATTTGACCATAATATGTAGTTAAAATAGAAAACTACTATATATTATGGTCTTATTTATTTTAGTTTAAAATAGCTTTTATCAAATAAAATATAAAAGAGTAACATTTTAACAAAGAAAGTACATATTATATAGTAAAATGTCTAAAAGCCAAGAATTTTATTGTAAGGAGAAAGTTATGGATAGAGAGAAGAGTATAGATAGGGAGAAGTTTATAATGCCTAATGAAGATGAAAAAGATATTGACTGTAACAGACAATATCCAGATAAAAAGATAATCCAAACAAAAGTCATAGTAGGTAAAGGGGAAGAAGATTTTTTCTTAGAAAGTGATTTTAATTTTGATAAAATACCAGATGCTGAACCATTTCTAAAAATTGTAGATATAGATACTTGGGTAGATGTTTATGATGCACAAGTAATAAAGGGAAATAAAGTTATATTTAATGCTTGGATTTATAAAAATGTAACTTATAAAATGGTAAATGGATTCTTAGAAGAATCACCAGATGGTGAAGTAACAATTAATGGTGCAATAAGGCATATTACTAAAAGAATACCTCTTGCTGGATGTATTGACATTAAATCAAAAGAGAAAATTAATCCAAAGGAAGATATAGCAGAAGTATTGGATGCTTATGTTATAGGTGAAGTTGAGGAGCCATTAGAGAAATCAGCTTTAAGAACAGCAACAGCAAAAGTAGAACCACCTATATATGAATATAAAAAACTTCATGAAAAAATGTGTGTTAAGATAGCTGTTAAAGTTGTTAGATGGGAGCATGTTCAAATAAAAACAGAAGAAAGATGCTAGTACCATTTAATAAGGGGGTATTTTTAATACCCCCTTGAATTTTTATATATGGAATTCAACACTCCTTGTTACTAAAAGAGTAATTTGTATTACAAATTGTTCTATAAGCTCACTATATACAATATCTTTAGATGAAGTTGTAGAAGGTTTTTTCAATTTATGTGTTTCTGATATATATATATTGCTTACTTGACAATGATCAGATTTTTTTATTTTATCATTTGAATCAGATATTAAGTTTATGCAGGTTGAAAATGGAATAATTAAATTAATATATTGAAGATCACCATTAATAGTATTTTCAGATGATGAGGATATAAGTGTTTTATAATTAATATCTATATAAGCAAAACCAGATGCAAATGCTTTTTCACCACTTAAATCTAATTTTGTAACTTCCGCACTAGTAATTACATCAGTAATTTTCCAAATAGGTTCAGTTGGAGGAGTTAAAATTATATCTTTTTGAAGAAATACATTAGTG
This sequence comes from Clostridium celatum, assembly GCF_021412605.1. NCBI lineage: Bacteria > Bacillati > Bacillota > Clostridia > Eubacteriales > Clostridiaceae > Clostridium > Clostridium celatum. Next base: position 3,769 of record NZ_JAJKGM010000074.1, on the reverse strand, counting down.
AAGCCTCGACCTAAGATAAGATTACATTCAATTAATTTTTTTGATTTTGATTGAAATTGTTTTTTAAAAGGTGTAATGCTAGGTAAGGTTTTATTATATGAAGTTTTTAAATTTTTAAAGTTAGGTAGTGGTTTATTAGAGTTTTTTTTATAATCATTATTTTGTTTATTAGATTGTGAATGTTCATTTATAGTATTGTTAATAGTGTTTGATTTTTCTAATATAGTGATTGGTAAATCAGTATAATCAAGATTTAAATTAAATTTATTGTTATTTTTATCTTCATAACTAGAATTAGAATTAATATATTCACTTTTAGATAAAGTAGAATTATTTAAGTTTTCTAAAGAAGGAGTAAAAGGAAGTGTATCTTTGTAAATAAGATCTTCATTAACAATAGTATCATCAATATTTTTAATATTATTATTAGTATTATTATTAGGTGTTTTTTTAGTACATATATTTATAGAAAGAGGATAAAATAATAATATTTTACAAATATTTTTATCTTTAAGAAAATAATAAGGTCTTAAGTAGTTTTGAGTTGAGTATAAACATTTAGGAGTAGATAAAAATTTCATAGTAGATTTTAAATTTTTAGGAGAACCATACTTAGCTATATCTCTACAATGAAATACTTTATAAAATGAGGAAGTCTTATGTTTAGTTAAATTTTTAGAAACGGATTTATATGAAATTTTATTATTATAAGTTATTATTATTTCATAATCACCATAAATAGAAATTCTTCCTTTAGAAAGTACTTTAGAAAATATATTCAAATTATTAATTTTAATATTATTAATAATAGTATATTTAGGATATTTAAACTTAAAGGAATGTAACATATTTATTTTAAACATATTAAAAATAGTTTCAGACATATTTATGTACCCCATTATTAAAATAAAATTATTAATAAATATTTTATGATAATTATTATAAAAGAGTACCTAATATATAAAATAAGAGGATATTAGATTTAAATCTAATATCCTCTTAAAAATAGAGTTATATATTATCTTGATTTGTGGAATGTTCTGTTTATAACGTCTAATTGTTGTTCTCTTGTTAATTTAATGAAGTTAACAGCATATCCAGAAACTCTGATAGTTAATTGTGGATATTCTTCTGGGTGTTCCATAGCATCTAATAAAGTTTCTCTATTAAATACATTTACGTTTAAGTGTTGAGCACCTTGAGAGAAGTATCCGTCCATCATTGTTCCTAAGTGGTGGATTCTGTCTTCAGCAGTTTTTCCTAATGCATCTGGAACGATTGAGAATGTATTAGAAACACCATCTTGTGAATGTTCATATGGAATCTTAGCAACTGAGTTTAATGATGCTAAAGCTCCGCTATTATCTCTTCCGTGCATTGGGTTAGCTCCTGGTGCAAATGGTTCTCCAGCTTTTCTTCCACATGGAGTAGTACCAGTCTTCTTACCATAAACAACGTTTGAAGTGATTGTTAATACTGATTGAGTGTGGTAAGCATTTCTGTAAGTCTTGTTTTGTCTGATCTTATTCATCATGCTTTCAACTAACCAAGCAGCAATTTCATCAACTCTGTCATCGTCGTTTCCGTATTTAGGGAAGTCGCCTTCAACTTCGAAGTCTACAGCAATACCTTCTTCGTTTCTTATTGGCTTAACTTTAGCATATTTGATTGCAGAGATAGAGTCAGCACAAACTGATAAACCAGCTATACCACAAGCCATTGTTCTGAATACGTCTCTATCATGTAAAGCCATTTGTAATTTTTCATAAGAATATTTATCGTGCATGTAGTGGATAACATTTAATGTATTAACGTAAAGGTTAGCTAACCAGTCAGTCATAACATCGAATCTGTCCATTACTTCGTTGTAATCTAAGTATTCACCAGTTAATGGAGCTGTCTTAGGTCCAACTTGCATTCCGTACTTTTCATCTTTACCACCGTTTATAGCGTAAAGTAAAGTTTTAGCTAAGTTAACTCTAGCACCGAAGAATTGCATTTGCTTACCAACTCTCATTGCAGATACACAACAAGCGATAGCATAGTCATCTCCCCAGTATGGAGCCATTAAATCATCATTTTCATATTGAACTGATGATGTATCAATAGAAACCTGAGAACAGAAATCTTTAAATCCTTGAGGTAATCTAGTTGACCATAAAACAGTTAAGTTTGGTTCTGGTGATGGTCCTAAAGTGTAAAGTGTGTTAAGTACTCTGAATGAGTTCTTAGTAACTAAGGTTCTACCATCTAATCCCATACCACCGATTGATTCAGTAACCCAAGTTGGATCTCCTGAGAATAAATCGTTGTATTCTGGAGTTCTTAAGAATTTAACTAATCTTAACTTCATTACGAAGTGGTCCATTAATTCTTGAGCTTCTTCTTCAGTGATAACACCATTTCTTAAATCTCTTTCTATATATATATCTAAGAAAGTAGAAGTTCTTCCTAGAGACATCGCAGCACCGTTTTGGTCTTTGATAGCTCCTAAGAATCCGAAGTATAACCATTGAATAGCTTCTTTAGCATTCTTAGCTGGTTCAGATATATCAAATCCATAAGTTGCAGCTAATCCTTTTAATTCTTTTAACGCAACGATTTGATCAGAAATTTCTTCTCTTAATCTGATTACATCTTCATCTATAGTCTTAACTTCTAAAGATAATTTTTGTTGTTCTTTATCTTGGATTAATCTATCAACACCGTATAAAGCAACTCTTCTGTAGTCACCTATGATTCTTCCTCTACCGTAAGCATCTGGAAGACCAGTGATAACACCAGATTTTCTAGCTAATCTCATTTCTGAAGTATAAGCATCGAAAACACCTTGGTTGTGAGTCTTTCTGTATTTAGTGAATATTTCTGAAATTTTTGGGCTTACTTCATATCCATAAGCTTTAGCTGCATTTTCAGCCATTCTGATACCACCGTATGGCATTACAGCTCTCTTTAATGGAGCATCAGTTTGTACACCAACGATTTTTTCGAAAGCTTGGTCAATATAACCAGCATTATATTCGTTAATTCCAGATATAGTTTCTGTATCTACATCTAAAACTCCACCGTTTTCTCTTTCTTTTTTGAATAATTCACTAACTTCTGCCCAAAGTTTAGTAGTAGCTTCAGTAGCTCCAGCTAAGAAACTAGAATCACCTTCGTATGCAGTGTAGTTAGTTTGAATAAAGTTTCTTACGTCAATACTTTTTGTCCATGAACCTGTTTTGAAATCATTCCATTGTTCTCTCATCATAGCGCCTCTTTTCTAATTTTCTAAAATTATTAAGTATTGTCCTTTATATTGGACACGAATAATTATCTAATAATAATTATTATCCAATAATGGCATATCTAAACTATAGCACTAAAATTTAAATTTTTCAAGTATATATTTATGAAAATTTTTACTGAAAACTTTAAATTTTAGTTCCTAGATTATAATATCATAGTATTATCTTATAAGCAAAGGGTAATGCTGTCATATATATGATTAAATATGTAGTAACTTGGTAAAAATATTAACAAAATGCAAAAAAAAGGGCTAAATAATAATAAATGGTTAAAAATTTAACAATAAATAAGTTGTGATTTATAAATTTTAATAAAATTGAAAACTAAGAAAAATTTAGCTTTCATAAAAATAAGAAGCATAAAAATAAGAAGCTCTTATAAATATGAGCTTCTTATTTTTAACAGTTTGTTGAAAAACCCCCTGTTTAAAAACAGAGGGTTTTTCTATTATTAGTTGTGGATAAAATTTAATATTAAA
>NZ_JAJKGM010000073.1:0-6939 GCF_021412605.1 Clostridium celatum | reverse complement strand
TCAATGTGAATTATTAGCTAGAAGTGCAGCATAAAAAAGTTTGACTTTTTGTGTCCAAAATATTGACATAAGACCATTTTATGAGATTTTTTAAGAAACATATAGGAATGACTTGTATTCAATATATTAATAATTATCGCTTAGAAAAAGCTTCTTTACTTCTAAATTCAACATCTAAGCCTATTATGGATATTTCTTTAGAGGTTGGATTTGATAATCTTTCATATTTTAATAAGCTTTTTAAAAATAAATATAACTTAACGCCAAAAGAATTTAGAAGCAATAAAAATAAAGTGTTCACTTAACTAAGTAAACACTTTATTTTTATTGCTTATTATTTAATTTTTTTTATTTTTCTTAATTATTTTAATAATTAAAATTAAAATTATAGTAATTATTGCTGCTATTATTAAAAATGGAATTGCTGCAACAAAAAATAAAACTATGTTTACCATAAATTCTTTTAAATTTTTAATAGAAGTGTTAAATGTATTAATAATTTCATCATTTAATGTTTTAGGTTCATTGATAATATCACTAATTTTATTTACTTCATAAATATAGAGATTTACAGTTGAAAGGTTTATTAAATCGTCCATTTTTTTTAGATATCCAGTTAAATATTCTATTTCATATCGAACTTCTGTTAATGCTTTTTCAACCTCTATAATATCATTAATATTGTTTGCTTTTTCTAAAATTTCTAAATAGCGCTTTTCTTGAGATTCTAAAACATCTAATCTTGCTTCTTTATCAAAGTAATCACTACTTACATCTTCACCATAAAGTCTTTTGTTTGTTACAACACCTAATTTTCCATAATCAGATAATATTGGTTCAAAATTATCATTTGGAACTCTAATAACAAATTCAGCTGTTCTATTATTTTTACAGTTATTACTATTTATACCATCTTGATATATATTAGATGATTCAATATAACCATTAAATTTCTTAATATACTCCTCTACTTTACTAATAACCTCATCAAAATTGTCTGTTTCTAAAGTAATATCAGCTTTTTTTATTATCTTTCTAGTATTTTCAATTATTATATTTTTCGTGCTACTATTTTCAGTATTAATTTCATAACTTTGAAAATCGTCAATATCCACTGATTGTGATTGGCTAAAACCACTATTAATATCTTCTATTTTAGCAGTTTCACTACTAGTATTTTCACTTTTACTAGCACATCCAACTAGAGTTGTTAAAGCTAGTATACAAATAATAAGTAAAATCTTTCTCATAATAGCCTCCTTGTTTTACCATAATTTACTTATTAGACTAAGACTTATTGATATTTGTTCCAAAAGCAAAAAATAATAAAATTAATTAGTTTTGTATATACAAAAAAATGTAATTACATTCATACATTAGATAAAAATTTAAGAGTAATATTAATATTTTGTCTAAGTAACTAACTTTTTGGCTTTGAATATACTATGTATTATAAGCATTATATAAGGAGCTACAAATGAATATAATTCCATCTATTTTATTGGCATTTTCAGCAAGTTTAGACAGTTTAATAATTGGAATTGCTTATGGAATAAAAAAAATAAGAATAGGTTTGTTAATTAATTTTATAATAGCCTTAATAGTTACATTTGGTACTTTTATATCTATGATTTTAGGAGCAGTAGTTAGTGAATTGATTCCGGCTATAATTACTAAATATATCGGCAGTATATTACTTATATGTATTGGAATTTGGATGTTGTTTGATTGTACTATAAGAGAAAAAATCAAAATAAAAAAAGAAAATAGTTCTAAAGAATTAATAGAATCTCTTTGTTATGATGAAATAATCATTAATGATAAGACTGCAGATACTAATGGATCTGGTAATATAGAAATTAAAGAAGCTATAACTTTAGCACTAGCTCTTAGTATAAATAACTTTGCTCTAGGACTTAGTGCCAGTATGTCTGGGCTTAGTGTTACAATTACTACAATATTTACTTTTTTATTTAGTATTTTAATATTAGTTATTGGATTAAAATTAGGAAATAGTGTTTTATCAAAAATATTTGGTAAATACTCTCCCGTTTTATCAGCTATTATTATTATTTTAATGGGAGTATTTCAATTGATTTAAATATTATTTTAATAGTGAAGAATTTAAGTTGTAAATAAAGTAAAACTGACAAATAAATATTTTAATGTTAGTAATTTATAAATTTAATTTGTCAGTTTTATTTTTATAATAAGTAAATCATATATAAATTATGAAATATTTTTTGATATAAGTTTTATTATGTAACTTATAGTATAGAAATCCCTATCTATTTGATCCTTTATTATTTCAAAACCTTTAACTAATTCCTCTTCAGTAAAGTTTTCTAAAAGAATCATTATAGTTAGAGTATTAATTCCACCATCTTTAGTATCAAAAATTCTTGAAGTTTTAACATATTTATTTTCAATTAAACTGCATAAAGCCTTACTTAGTTCTTCGCTTAATTCTAATTTTGGCATATCTTCAAAAATTCTTATTCCATTTATATCTTTTTTGAAATTTAAGGTTTTCTCAAGTTTGCAACCTAAAAATATAGTATTTTCAAATGTTGCATCTTTAAAATCTGCACCATCTAAATTAGCACCTTCAAAAATAGCATTTTTAAATTTAGCATTTTTAAATTTACTATTTTTTAGATTTGTTCCGATAAATTCTGTACCTTCAAAACTTCCTTTAATAAAGCTACAAGTTTTAAAATGAGCACCCCTAAAGCTTGCAAAATCAAATTTCGAATTCATAAAGTTACAATTGTAACAATTACTTCTTTTGAAGTTTTTATACATGAAGTTTTTATCTTTTTTTTCTATATTATTATAGTGAAAATTTTCGCTTGTTCCTTTATCCTTTGACATTCTTATCCCTCTTTCTTTATACGTATCTTTCATATGTTATATATTTTTCTAAAAAAAGTCAATAGATTATTTATACATATTTAATTATTATAGGGAAATAATATAAATGTTACTTTAGAGTATGTTAAATGTGTAAAAGGAGGTTTATATTTAATGAAAAAGTTTATTTGTACAGTATGTGGGTATGTTCATGAAGGAGATACTCCACCAGAAATATGCCCTATATGTAAGGCTCCAGCTAGTAAATTCGAAGAAATGGCAGGAGAATTAAAGTGGGCTGATGAACATCGAATCGGAATATGTGAAGGAATAGATCCTGAAATAATAGAAGGCTTAAGAGCTAACTTTATGGGTGAATGTACAGAAGTTGGAATGTATATTGCTATGTCTAGGCAAGCTGACCGTGAAGGATATCCCGAGGTAGCAGAAGCATATAAGAGAATTGCCTATGAAGAAGCTGATCATGCATCAAAATTTGCGGAAATATTAGGTGAAGTTGTAATGCCTAGTACCAAAGCAAATTTAAGTGCTAGAGTTGAAGCTGAATTTGGTGCTTGTGATGGTAAAAAGAAGCTTGCTACTTTAGCTAAACAAAATAATTTAGATGCCATTCATGATACTGTTCATGAAATGTGTAAAGATGAAGCAAGACATGGAAGAGCCTTTAAAGGGTTATTAGATAGATATTTTAACTAAATATATTTAAAGAAAGGGGACTTTTAAATGCCAAAAATAAATTGTGATGTAAATAATTGTTCACATAATAAATCTGGAGTTTGTTTTTCAAATCGTGTTGATATGGGTGGAATGACATCAGATAGTAGTTGTAATACTTGTTGTGGTTCGTTTTTAGATAAAAAATTATATAGTGATTTAACTAATAATACAAATTCATCTGGTTCATGTGATTGTTTAGTTTGTAAAGTAAGTAATTGTACACATAATGAAAATTCACTATGCAGTTTATCTTCAATAAATGTTAGTGGTTGCAATGCTAATATCTATACAGAAACTAATTGTGAAAGCTTTGAATCTAAGTAAAAAGTATATTTAAGATAATAAAATATTTAATTTGAAATAGCAATATAACATAAAAATGGCAATATAATATAAAAATATAGTATTCTTAATTATTTGCCATTTTTTATTCTAGTTAATTAATATTTTTTAGCTCATTAATCAAATTACTTATATCATTATTATCAATATTATAATCTAAACATTCTTCTAAATATTGAATTGCTTCCTCATTTCTCTCTTGTCTTATGAGTTCAAAAGCAAATTCCTCTAAAATCATATTATTTTCAGGATCTAATGCATTAGCTTGCATTAAATATGTTTCTATAACATCATAATTTTTTAGCTCTTTATTACAAACTGCAAGACCAAAATAATTTTCACCATCATTTGGATCTAATTCAAGAGCATAAGTGAAATATTCTATAGCTTTATTATAATTTCTTTTATAACTTTCATAGATTCCAAGTCCTGTATATGCTCTTGAATATGTAGGATTGCATTTTATTGCATCTTTAAAATACTTTTTAGCTTCTTCTGGATTATTTAAATCAATTAAATATGTCCAAGCAATAGCAGAATTAAGTTCACCAATTTGTGAGCTTTCATATCCATATGTATTTATGTATTCTTTACATCTATTTATTGCATCTTCGTATAACCCTTCTCTTATATCTAATTCTAAAAGTAATAAATTAGTATGATATTGTTCAGGTTCTATTTTTATTACTTTTTCTAGAGTTCTTCTACTTTCTACATAAAGCCCTAATTCAAGTAAAGCCTCTCCTTTTACATTATAGCCATAAACATAGTAATCACAACCAAGTTCAAATGCTAAATCTATGGCAGCAATTGCATCTTCAAAATTTCCTTGAAGTAAATAACTATGAGCTGTATATATTAAATACTCTGGATTTCCAGTTTTTTTAAAGCCATCATTACAATATTTAAAAGCTTCATTTAAGTCGCATTCTAAAATTTCATTAAATATTTCTTCTATATTTTCTTCCATGTAACACATAATTAACTCTTCCTTATCTTAATTTTATATTTATTTATTTTAACCATTTTATAGAAAATATAATATTTTTATTTCAAAATATATTATATTTTAAAGGTATATCTATATCAATAATTTAAATATAATAAAACTTATTTATTTCAAGAAAAAATAGATTATAAAAATTTAAAGCCTTTTAGTACTTTTAATTTTTACAATCTATTTTTAATGTTATAATTTATTCTATAAGTATATTTAATATTATAATCTAAAATTAGTGTTCTTATCGTAAGTAGAGGTTTTAATCAAATATCTTTTTAATATTTTAGATGAAAAGATTTTAAAGTTTAAAGATGAATTTATTTCAATTATATATTCATTACGTTTTATACAACCTTTTAAATCATTAATTGTAGAGCAGTCTTTATTTAATTTAGTATATATACCTCCTAATTGAATAGGAGTATGACTATCGCTACCAGTTATAACATTTAACCCTAATTTTGTTGATAAATTTATTATTTCATCTCTAGCTACACTTTCACCTTTTTTAAAGATATCTTTTCCATTAAAATCTAGAGCATCTAATCTTTTTAGCAATACTTCAGGCTGATTACATAATTTATGCCCTCTCCTACAAGGATGTGCCCCTATTTTTAAACAATCATATATATCAGCAATATCTAATAACTCCTCAAATTCAATAAAATTTTCTTTAGTTCTAAATTGTTCTAATTGATTATAAATACTTATAATACTTTCTCTATCTCCACAAATAATTACATGACCTTTGTTTTTTACACTTACCTCCATTGCTGGAAAAATAGAAATATTATCTACTATATATCTATCACCTTCATAAGTATAATTTTTTTCTAAGAAATCATAAATTACTACAAAATCTTTAGCGTTAAAGTGTTCAGAAAGAACTATTGCATCTATTCCATTATTTTTACAAAAGTATATTTCATTCATGAAGAATTCTTTATTAAAATCTTTTCTTTTACTTAATAAACCATGAACATGAAAGTCTATGTTCATATTGTTATCCCCATCCTTACTCAATATTATAAATATATAAGTATAATTAAAACTAACCTATATTATTAGTATATTAAAGTATATGGATTTATGTTATTTATAAAAAATATTTTAAAGGAAGTTATGTAGAATTATTTTTTATAATAACTTCCCAATTATATACCTATATTAATAATGAACTTCTTTCATACAAAGACCTTTTGCAGGTGCTTTCTCTGCAATATCACTTCTAGATTTTGCTTCTAATAAGTTTTTAATATCTATTATATCTATTTCACCTTTAGCAACCTTAATTAAAGTTCCACTTAAAATTCTAACCATATTTAATAAGAAACCATTTCCATTATATTCTATTTTAATTATATTATTATCTTCATAAATATTAATATAATTAATAGTCCTTATAGTTGATTTATTATGTTTTGCTTTTACTCCTGAAAAACTTCTGAAGTCATGTGTACCTATTAAAAGTTTGCTTGCTTCTTTCATTTTTTCAATATCTAACTTTCCTTCAACATGATAAGCATATTTTTTTAAAAATACATTTGCAAATTTATTATTATCGATTGTATATACATAAGTTTTAGATATTACATTTAGCCTTGAGTGAAATCTATCACTAGCTTCCCTTAAAGATGTTACAACTATATCGTCAGGTAAAAATTCATTTAAGTATTTAGACATATCAGAAAGTGTTTTGTTAGAATTTGTTTTAAAGTTTGCAGTATATTTATCAGCATGAACTCCAGTATCAGTTCTGCCACATCCTATAACTTGAATTTCTTCTCCAGTCATTTTAGATAATACATTTTCTATTTTACCTTGAATAGTTGAAACACTCTGACCTTTTATATTTTGTTTTTGCCATCCTTTGTATCTTGAACCATCATACTGTATTGTCATTCTTATATTTCTCATTTTTAATCTCTCTGGTCTTATGTCAATATTTTGGACACAAAAAGTCAAACTTTTTTATGCTGCACTTCTAGCTAATAATTCACATTGAT
>NZ_JAJKGM010000072.1:0-7150 GCF_021412605.1 Clostridium celatum | reverse complement strand
ATTAATATATTTTAAATTATATTACATATTTGTATAAAATTAAAGACTACTGACACTTTGTCAGCAGTCTGAAAAATTGGTAGATATCAATAGATATCTACCAATTTAAAAACCTATAAATTAAATTTATTTTATACCATTACTTCATTAGATTCCGTATTAATTTTGTTATTTTGAATCTTATCTCTATTTTCATTATAAACAAAATATTTTTCATGTTTTCTTATGAAATAATCTGCACAAAGATACAATGGATATATTGCCCAAAGTATTGGTATATTAACATCAAAGCTATATTTTTTCCATACTAAAAGAACTACAACAAATGAATTTAGTACTAATATTAAATTTATTCCTATTAATTCCCTAATACTATTTATTTTAATAGCTTTTAAATTAATAACAAATAATATAATGGTAAGTATTGAATATACCGTGGCCATAATCATATTTTCAATATTATAAATATCCATTCCATATTTTTTCATATACATTACATATTTAAATTTTTCAATATATTCTCTCCATAAGTTGCCCCAGAAATCAAAATCTGACCATTTATTAGGAATCATATCTAATGGAATAGTTATTTTTATATTTGTTATTTTTAAGAAAATTGTTCCTAATATAATTATCATACAAAGATATATAAATAATAATATTGGCTTATTTTTTGCCTTCATAGCATATACTATTACTTTTATAGCTATTAATAATAATGCAATAATAGGAAATATCATCATTATAGCATTTGCTAAATTATAATATAAAGAAGCATTTATAGGCATTTCTTTAAATCCTAACGTGTTTGTTAAATCTTTAATCTCATTAAAGCTAAACTCTGTGCCATCAAATGATAATCCTGTCATACTTTCCTGGGAATCATCTAATAATTGAACTATAATATTTGAAGTTGTTCCTTTATGAATTCCTCTAACAACTAAACTTCTATCATTATAAATTATTTCTTTTCCTACTGCATGCTTACTTCCAAAGAGCTTATATGAAGTTTCTTCATCTATTAGGCATCCTTCTTTGTCATCTTCAAATAATAAAGGTCCGTCAATTATTAAAGAAGAATTTCCACTAACAAGTAATACTTTTAAATTATTTATAGTTCTATTGAAGTCTGGATTATATGCTGATTGCAATGATTTTTCAGCCCATCCTACCATAGAAATATCATTTTTACTTTCCTTAATAGACTTAAGTCTATCTATATTAACTTCTGTTTCCTCAAAATAGTAATTAATTACTTTTTTTTCATTCTTGATATTATTAACATAACCTATAGATAATCCAAAGCACATAACTAAAGCAAACATTAATAATACTTTAATTATTTGCCTTACTGCCCTTCTCATTCTGTCTCCAAGCGAACCCTGTCGCCATCTTCCACAGTTTTATTACTTCCAACTATAACTTGTTCATTTCTAGCTATAGTTCCATCACTAATAGCTGCAAATTCTCCATCTTTTTTCTCTACTCTAACTTCAATTTTTTTTGCAACTTTTTCTGTTCCAAGTACTGTTTCTTTTTCACTAACAGCTAAAACATAATAATTATTATTTTCTCCTTGTCTAAGTGCTGCTAAAGGCACACAAGTACCATATTTTTTAGCTGTACTTGAAATAATAAGTTCGCCCATATCATCAATTTCACCAATTCCAACTGGTAGTATAACAGTAATATCTAAGTATCCTGGATTTTCAGTACTATTCGCAATTGCTTCAATTGTTAATTTATCCACTGTTTGTGAATTATTTAAAGTTAAAGCAACCTCTTGTCCTTGCTTTACTGTACTTCTTTTATCCTTTTCAATTTGAGCTATAAATTTATACCCTGAATTTTTATCTGCAATAGATATTATTGTATCTGATGTAACACCTCCACTTTCAGCAAAAACACTTGTAACTATACCTTCTCTATCAGATTTAACTAGTCCTTTTGCCTCTATTAATGGTTGTAATTTTTCAATTTCTTTATAATATTTTTCTGTATCAACAGAATCCTTTATATCTTGAAGATTACGATCTAAATCTGTAGTGTCATTAGCCTCAGAAACAACTTGATTATACATAGCTTTTTTATTTTCATAATCTGCATTTAAACTTTCTTGTGTCATAGGATCTTTTTCTTCGTCCTTTAAAGCAGCATAATCATTTAATGCTTTTTCTGCAGCATTTAATTCATTTAATGCTGTAGTAACACTTTGATTTTTACTTTCTATTGCTTTATTATAATCTTCTATTGCCCTTGCTATAGTTTTTTCTTCCTTTTCTACATTTTCCCTAAGCTCTGATATCTTATTATTTAAATCGTCTATATTAAGTTCAACTAAAGTATCTCCAACCTTAATTGTAGAACCTAAACTTACATTAACATAGTCTATTTTTAATCCTTCAACTATAGATATTTTTTCTTCTCTACTTTTGACAATTCTGCCGCTAGCCTTAACCTCATCTACTATAGTTTTAGTTTTTGGATTTTCTGTTGTAATAACAGGTATAGTCAAAGAATCTGCAAATCTAGATAACATTGTACAAATTATCATTACAAACAAAAAAGCTACTAAAGATTTTAATGCTTTCTTTTGCAGAGTATCTTTTCCTTTTTTAACATATTTATAATTTATTATTTTTTTTATTTTCTCATTCATAACTCATCATTCCTTTACTGCTGATGCTGCAATACCTTGCTCTAAATAACTTTGTCCTGCAAAAAATACTATTATAGCTGCAACAAGTGTTACTGCTGATGCTGTAAATGCTATATCAGCATTTTCTAAAGTAATATTAGGTAGATAAATTGATAATGGCCATAGTGCCTTATCCTTTAAGAAAGTTAATGGCTGTTCTATTAAATTCCAGTATTCTAAAAATTGTAATACTACTGCTGACATTATTCCTGGCATACCTAATGGAATTCCTATCTTAATAAATATCTTTATCTCACTAGCACCATCAATTCTTGCTGATTCTATAATAGATTCCGGTATATTACAAAAAAATCTATACATTATAAATACTGAAAAAGTTGAAAATATTGCAGGTAATATAATACTTAAGTGAGTATCCAATATGTTAATTGAATCTAAAACTAAGTAACTTGATAACATTGTTACTTGGAATGGCATTAACATCACTACAATATATATCGTAAATAGTATTTTTTTAAATGGAAACTTATATCTTGCAAACCCCCATGCAGCTGCAATACCAAATAAAAGCTGCCCTAATATAGAAAAGAATACTATTTTCACAGAATTCCAAAACATTACAAAAAATTGTGGTGTATCTAATAATAGCTCTACATATGATCTTAAAGTAGGATACTTAGGTAACAATTCCCAAGATACAAAACCACTTATATTTTCTGATAAAACAGGTCCTAAATAACTCTTTAGCTCTCCAACGCCCATAAAAGAACCCGCAATTAAGAATATTACCGGAAAGCACATAAATAAAGATATTATTAGTAATATAATAAATATTAATTTTTTTTTCATTTTCTTACTCTCCATTCCTAATCTTGATTTTCCCATGCTCTTTGAAGAAGCATTATTAAAATAAATATTATAATAGCCATAATCACAGATGCTGCTGCCATTTTACCAAATGACATTTCTCTGAACCAATTGTTAAATAAGTGTTGTAATAAATACATACTTTTATCTGGATAATCTCCAGCTACTAAATATGCTTCTCTAAATACTTTAAAAGAATTAAGTAGCGATAATACAGCAACAGTATATAACGTTGGCTTTAAACAAGGAAGCGTTATCTTTGTAAAACATGTAAATTCCCCTGCACCATCTACCCTTGCAGATTCATATACTTCTTTTGATATTGCATTCAGTCCTGCTAACCATAATATAATATTGTACCCTAAATTTTTCCATATGTAACTAAATACTAATATCCAAAAAGAAAAGCCTGTACTCATCCAATCTTGACTACCTATTTGAAATTTATCTAATACCCCACTTAAAACCCCCTGCTCATGAAATACAATATTCCATATTAATACTACTGAAGCTATAGGTACCGCCATAGGTATTAAAAAAGCAGTTCTTAATATTTGTGATTCTTCAACAAACTTATTTAATATTACTGCAATAAGTAATGATAATACTAATAATAATGGTATACATATACTAACAAACTTAATTGTATTTTGAGTTGCTAATTTAAATGCAGTATTACCAAATACCTCTACATAATTCTCTAACCCTACAAATTCTCTTGAAATGGCACTTTGAAAGGATCTAATAAAAACATCTAAAGAGGGAAGCAATGTAAATATTGCTACCCCTATTAGACTAGGCATTACGAAATATAAGCCAGTTAATTTTTGCTTTTTTCTTTTACGTACTTGTTCCATATTACTCTGATAAATAAAGATCTAAGTTGTCTACTATTGTATTCATAGCATCATCTAAAGTAATATTTCCTGTTGCGAATTCATTAAATTGTTTGGCAACTTCGACTAATAATACTCTATTCATTACTGGTGCCACTTGTAAGCTTTCTATTTCGCCTATTAATTTATTAACATCCTCTTCATTTGGCCATAATTGTTTTATTTCTTTTTCTTTTCCATTTTCATCTATAAATATCATGCTACCTTGAGTATAATGATTAGTTGTTTCATCAAATTCAGGTTCATAATATTCACTCTTCTCTAATTCAAATTGGTTCTTTAAAGATTTTTTATTTACTGTTAATCCTTGAGAATACATCATATTATCTTTTGATTTTTCTGAAAGCATTTCCTTTAATATTTCTTTAGCTGCATCTTTATTTTCACTCTTTGCATTTATTCCAATTACATTTGAAGGAATGAATATTTTTTCATCACCTCTAGATAAAACCTTGTAATCCAATTTAGTATCATTAAGTAAAGCTGTAATTAATGAAGAATATCCATAAGTTCCATCTAAGCTTCCATACATTAAGCTTACTGGTTCATCCATTAAGAAAGAATCAGCATAAATTGATGGACTTAAATAATATTGTAGTTCATAAACATTACTTACATCTTCATAATTTTCATCTACTTCATTTTTATCAGCAATTCCCTCTTCAGAATCTACACTAAAGTTTGAATCCTTATTAGTATCCATTTGGTATTTATCATTCATGCTTTCTATATATTTTTGATAATTTGCATCTATTGCATCATACATTTCCTTTGTTAATGTAAAGAAATTACTTATTTCATCTACATTTATAGTTTTATCACTATTAAGCCAGTTGTTTCCATATAAATAATATAAAGCATATAATAACCCTTTTGGAGAGTAATAATCAGAGAATACCCTATTATCTGATTCACTTGCTAATTTTTTAGTTAATTCAACTAATGATTTAAAATCTGTAACTGAATTTATAGTATCCTTATTACCAACTAACATTGGGAATCTAAATGATGTTGGAAATTGATATATCTTTTCATCAACAGTATAGGCATCTGCTATATTTTTAAATATCTCATCATTATCTACCATTGGAGAAATAACATCACTTAAATCTTCTAATAAACCTTTTTCAATATAAGACTCTGCTTCAAGTCCATCTAATAAAATTATATCTGGTCCATTTCCTGCCATTATTTCTGTATTTAAAGTTTTAAGTGCATCTGATTCTGTTACTCCATTATCCCAGCTTAATCCAATCTCATATTTTATATAAATATCTGGATGTGCTTTTGCATAAGCTGAAATAGCTTGTCTTATTGCATCATTTTCTAATAAAGAATATACTCTTATTTGTTGGTCTGGAACTGATGCTATTTCTGCATCATATTTGTAATTTATAAGCGTAACTTCGTTGTTTGTCCAATCATTAAATGCCGCTAAAAACTCATCATTTTCTTTTTCTATAAATGCCATTAAATACATATCTGTCATACCAAATGACGATAATGCTCCATCTATTAATTGTGAAACTTTTTTAGACTCCATATCATAAGCAAATAATCCATTTACATTATAATAATAAAGTTTATCTTTACTACCTGAATTAATAAATGATGGATAGTAAGAAGTTTGTGATTTAATAGTTTCTTTTTCTAATTCTTCTAAATTACCAATTTCTTTTCCAGTATTAATATCGAATTCTATGATTGAATCAAATCCACATATTATTAATGAATCTCCAACTAATAAAAAACTATTTATATAATCATCACTTGAAAATATATTTTTTTCTTCAAATGTTTCACCATCTATTTGAGTTATAACTTCTCCCATTCCATTAGAATAAAAAATATCACCATTAGCTGCTGATGCTAATTGCTGTGGTCCACCATACATCATTTCGTGTTCATTTTCTGTATTGTTACCTAAATCAATATCAGTTATAGTTCCACCATTTTCTATTATGGCATATTTATATTCTGGTTCTTCATATACCCACTCTTCTTTTATATTGTCATCTGTAGTTTCTGAATCACCTTCTGCTACTTCTCCTTCTGTTATAGTACCATCTAAAGTTACTGAATCCTCATTAAATGGTTCCATAAAGTAATAACTTAAAATAATTCTGCCATCACTTAAATATGTAGAACTCATAACTGCAGTTTCTTTTCCTTCTTCTTTAGGTAATTCTATAGTACTTTCAGTTAAAGTTTTACCTCCATCTTCTGATATGAATGATGTTAATTTTCCTTCTTCATTATAAGCAATAATTGCGATTTTACCATCATCTAGCTTTACCATACTTTGGATATAGGTATTACTAGGTAATTCATATCTTTCTTCTACATATCTTCCTTTTTCATTTTTTGCAGTTGTGCTATTAGAACACCCTATTGCACTAACAACAAATGTTAGTGATAACATTGTTGCAAGCATTCTTTTTAATACTTTCCCCATTTCACCCTCCACATTTTTGAAAATATTTTATTTTTTGCTATTTATTATAATATAATAACATTTTTATCCAATGTATTCTATCATATAAATCCTAATATTTTCTTACAATTTAATTACAAAATTTTAATATTTCACATTATTAGACTAATATTCTAACATAAAAGTTCCTACAAATAAAAAAAGAGTTAGTCATCTGACTGATATGCTCCCTTTATAGTAGACAGTTAAAATAATAAAACTGTCATTACTATAGAGGGAGCAATTTTTATGGGA
>NZ_JAJKGM010000071.1:0-7259 GCF_021412605.1 Clostridium celatum | reverse complement strand
CATTGGCTAGTGGTTCCCACTACCAAGCCCACAACGGACTTTCACCGTCAAGTTGTTGCCCATGCTGGGCACACACATAAAAAAAGAGCCACCACTATTGGTGACTCTTTATACTTAATCCAAAAATTAAGCTTGTTCTGGAGCTCCTACTGGACATACATTAGCACAGTTCCCACAATCGATACAAGTATCTGCATCAATAACGAATTGAGTATCTCCTTGAGTTATAGCATCAACTGGACATTCTGCTGCACAAGCACCACAGTTAACACAAGTATCATTAATTTGATATGCCATTAAAAACACCTCCCCCATTAGATATATCATTATTATTTTATCACATTAAAATTTCTTTTAAAAGGAAAATTTAGTAATCTACCTTTTCTAATTATCTTTAATAAGATTTTTTATTAACTTCTTATCTTCCTCTGATTCTATTTCTAATTTTAAATCATAATCTTCAATATCATCTTCATAATGACCTTTTATAAGTTCAACATTTTCAATCTTGAATTCTTCTACTACTTCCTCTTCACCTTTTTTCAATTTTACTTTTACAGTTTCTTTAACAGTATTATTACTGAATACTTCTCCTGTACCTTCTTCAGTTTTAACAATAGAACCTACTCTTGGCATTCTTCTTCTTATGTCTTCATAAGTACTTTGCTCATAATTTAAACAACACATAAGTCTTCCGCAAATACCTGATATCTTAGTTGGATTAAGTGATAAATTTTGTTCTTTAGCCATCTTTATAGATACAGATGCGAAATCTCCTAAAAATGTAGAACAACACATTGGTCTACCACATGGTCCCAATCCACCTAGCATTTTTGCTTCATCTCTTACGCCTATTTGTCTAAGCTCAATACGAGTTTTAAATATTGTTGCTAAATCTTTAACTAATTCTCTAAAATCAACTCTTCCATCAGCTGTAAAATAAAATATAACTTTATTATTGTCAAAAGTATATTCTACATCTATAAGCTTCATAATTAATTTATGTTCTTCAATTTTTTTTAAACAAATTTCAAAAGCTTCTTTTTCCTTTTCTTTATTTTCTATATGCTTAGCTATATCTTCTTCAGTTGCAACTCTAAGTACAGATTTAAGTGGTGCAACAATGTCACTTTCACTAATTTCTTTTATTCCTATTACACATTCACCAAACTCTATTCCTCTTGCAGTTTCAACAACTACATAACTATTTTTTTGTATATCCATATCAACTGGATCAAAATAATATATCTTTCCAGCTTTTTTAAACCTTACTCCTATTACTTTTATCATTCTTAACCCTCCATAAAGCCCATTAACATTACTCTCAATGTCATTGTCCAATTAACATTACTTCTTATATTTTTTCTTGCTTCCTCTATTTTAATTATCATATTATTTAGTTTCCTAAAAGATAATTCCTTTGTTAATTCATTTATATCCTTAATTTTATCACTATTTATGATAAATTCGTTATTTTCAACTTCTTTATGTATTAAAATATCCCTAATAATTGATCCTATAATATTTAATACTTCTTCTTTGGTATCCTTATAGCCACTAAAGAATTCTTCTTTCTCTAATATACCTTCTAAATCATTACTTTTTATATCATTTAATAGCTTTATTACATTTAATCTTAGCTCTCTTAGGCTTTCATCATTAAAATATCTATCTATTTTCCCTGGAATTCCTTCACTAAATGCTATTGCAGCTTTCATCTCTTCTTGACTATTATTAAATCTTTTAAGCTCTATATATTTATCTAATTCTTCTCTTGTTAATGGCGTTAATTTATATATTTCACATCTGGATTTTATAGTATCTAAAATTAGCTCTAAACTTTCACATAAGATTATTATGTGAACTCCCTTAGGTGGTTCTTCTATTGTCTTTAACAAAGCATTTTGAGCTTGAGTTGTTAGCTTATTTCCTTTATGTATTATAATTACCTTCTTATCTCCTTCAAAAGGTTTTTTAGATACTTCTTCAATAATATTTCTAACATCATCAACACCAAATGATGATTTTTCTGTTTTATAATTAATTATATCAACATATTCTCTATTTAAATCACCATTTAATATAATCTTAGCTAATAAGTTTGCTAAAATACTCTTGCCTATACCATCTTCACCTGCTATAAGGTGCGCATGAGATAAAGTCCCATTAATACATCTAGTCTTAAAATTATTAATCAAATTGCTATAGCCTATAAATTCTCTCATAATCGCACCTCCATAAATTTATTTATATTTTAACAAATTGATCTACATCTAAT
Organism: Clostridium celatum; assembly: GCF_021412605.1. Lineage (NCBI taxonomy): Bacteria > Bacillati > Bacillota > Clostridia > Eubacteriales > Clostridiaceae > Clostridium > Clostridium celatum. The sequence continues at coordinate 4,981 of NZ_JAJKGM010000071.1, read as the reverse complement.
ACAAAAATTGTGGCTCCTCCAACCTCAACTTCAATAGGATATGGCATATACATTCCTGTTCCACTACCAATAGTACTTGGAGTTGGTGCAGAAACCATTTCCTTTCTTTTTTTGCATACATCTTCTATTATATTTATAACTTTATCAACAACTTCTTTTTCAACACCAATCATTAATGTCGTATTACCTGATTTTAAAAATCCTCCTGTTGTCGCAAGCTTTGTGACTCTATAATTTTTGTCTGTAAGCTCCTCAATTAAATCCATAGCATCATCATCTTGAACTATAGCTATTACTAGTTTCATACCCTACACCTCTCTCTGTAAATTAGCCTAATAAGTTTTTAATAGTACTTAATATAAAATTTATTCAATACCTCTACTCTATTTTATCATAAACATATAACACTTTACTAAATTTATTTTTCTTACTCTATTATATGAATTTTTATAAAAAAGAGCTATTTAAAAATAGCTCATTAATTTTCATATATTATTTGTTTATATTTTTATATAAATATTTCTAATTTATTAAATTTAATATATCGCTCTTTATATTATTTACACACTCTTGTAAAATATCATTAACATAGAATTTTTCAATATTACATGATTTTAATTTATCAAAGCTAAAATCATTATTATCTGCTAAAAATCTTCTACATAATTCATCATAATTAGAATTTTGTTGTTCCTTTTCTCTCTTTAAGGCTCTTTCTAATCTAACACCATCATCTAATTCAATATAAAACGGACATACATTTTCTTCACCAAAATGCATTTTTATATTTTTATATGCTTCTAATGTAACTATTAATAAATAATTATTTACTTCTAGATTAATTTGATTATCGTCTATAGTACAATAATACCATGGTCCATTAACAGTATCATACTTTCTCTCTTCTATTATCTTACCATTTTCTCTATATTCATTTAAAATATCTTCATTAATAAAATAATACTCTACTCCATTAGTTTCATTACTTCTTATAGGTCTTGTAGTATATGATACAATTGGCATTAGATTTAAATCTTTATCCTTCATTAATTCTTTAAATATAGTATCTTTTCCTGAATTACTTTTGCCCATTAAACAAAATATTTTGCCCATGATTTTATCCTTTCTCATTAATTAGAAGTTAACTTTCTTAAATATATTTTAAAGTACTTTTCATCTAATTATATATACATTTAATTTATTCTTTTTCTTCTATTTTTAATATTCTTTTTGTAATAGTTTCGTTTATTTTATTTTTAAGTAAATCATATTTATTATCATTAACGCTAATGGAATTAATTTCTTTTACACATTCCTCACAAATAAAATATCCCATAATATCAATTCCACTACCTTCAAGTTCTTCCTCACATATTATACAATATTTTTTATTTCCTCTCCATATATCCTTATTATTAATTTCCATAATTCTCATCCTCCTTTACATTACTAGAGTCTGTCCACTTTTTCCTCTATGTATACTTAATATCTTTAAATTATTATAAATATTTTTATTATTTTTTGGAAAAAATAATATTACTATCATAAGATTGGGAGGATTTATATTTATGAAGCAAGAAATAATTTCTTTTTTATCTACATGCTATGATACATTATATGATTTAAATAAATTTATATATAATAATCCTGAAGAAAGTTATAAAGAATTTAAAGCTTGTGACTATTTAATAAAATTACTTAAAAATTATAATTTTGATGTTAAAAGCAACTTTTTAGGTTTAGATACATCTTTTTATGCTTCTAAAGGAACTACCTATCCAAAAATATGCTTCTTATGTGAATACGATGCTGTTCCAAATGAAGGACATATCACTGGGCACAATCTGCTAACTACAACTTCTATTGGTGCTGCTCTAGCATTAGGAAATATTGTTGAAAAAATAGGCGGTACTGCCATAGTTATAGGTTGTCCTGGTGAATATTTAGGTGGTACTAAAGCTATTATGACAAAACAAGGTGTTTTTGATGATATAGATGCTGTTTTGATGGCTCATCCTGATACAACAACTTGTGAAAGTGGCTCTTCATCTGCAATAATTCCCTTAAAAGTAAAGTTTATTGGCAATAGTGGCCTTAGTTTTTTAAATAAAGGAGCTTATACGTCATTAGATGGAATTCTTTTAACTTTTAATATACTTAATTCAATATTAAAGGGATTTCCTGAAGATGTAGAAATAAATTCTATTCTTTCTCAAGGAGGATTTACACCATTACTATTACCTTTAGAATCTGAAGCAAAGTTCTATATTCGTGCAAAAGAAATGGATTTAGCAATGTTGGCTGAAAATAAACTTAGAGAAATTGTTATTTATGTTTCTAAATTAATAAGAGTACAATATTCAATATCATTATATGAACCTTCAAATGATGAACTTATAACAAATAGAACTTTAAATAGGTTATTTAGCCATAACTTAAAAGAAAATGGAATCATAGATATTGGTGCTCCAAAGGATGTTCATTCTGGTTTAAGCATAGGTACAGTTAGTAAATCAGTTCCATGTATTCATCCATACTACTCAATAATAGAAAATAATAATATATCATATGGCTCTAAAGAATTTGCCAATTCTACTATATCTAATTATGCAATGGAGCAAAGCATCAAAGTTGCTGAAGCTTTAGCCTTTACTGGATATGATTTGATTACTAATGAAGGTTTATTAAAAGAAATAAAATCTACATTTTATAATAAATCATAAAACGATTAATATATATTAGCTAATATTTAAAAATATAGCTTATACTAAAAAACTGCATATTACATTAAAATATAATAAGAACACCTAATAAGAATATTTAATCTTACTAGGTGCTCTTTATTTAAAGTATATTAAATTTAATTACTAACTAGATTTTTAATGAAGTCTCTTTAAACGATATTACTAACACAATTTATTAATTTATTACTAGGATCGAATAAAAATTTTTCTACTTTTCCATCTTTCTTATATACACAACAAAACTTTGTATGTCCATTAAAATTTTTCGTATAATATTTATTGCACTTAATTATACTATACTCTTTTGGGGTATTGCACTTTTCTCCTATGTACAAAATATCTTTAAACTTTATACTTTCAACATTCTTCTCTGAATTACTATTTATTTTATTTATAATAAGCTTGTCTGAAATTATAGAATACTTATAAGCAATTTTACATCTTCTAAATTCTTTAATTAATATAAATAATATTACACATAATATTATTACATCTACTGTTTGTGTTAATTGCCCTTTCTTCTCCATTGTCATTTTTATAATCCTATGACTATATAAAGCTACAGTTATCATACTTAATGATATTACTAATGAAACAACTTTATTTTGCTTATTAATTTCTCTATACATAATTACAAATCCCCCAACTAACTTGCGCAATCTTTTCCATTCACAGTATCTGATTATACTAATTTTTTAAATATAATAACAAGTTTTAAAATATACTATAGCTAGTGTTTTTTTATCAAATTTATAAATTAACTCTATTTTACTATTAAATCCTGACTATTAAGACACTATAGTCTTTAATTTATATATTATAAATTAAAGACTATAATATATAATTATGTTATAATTTATATTAAACTTTATTAACAGAGAGGTAATTTATGATACAAATTTATAAAAGTATAGATGAAACTAATTCCTCATTAAGGGTTCTAGATAATATAGAAAATGGTTGTTGGATAAACGTAGTAGCACCCTCAGATGAAGAATTAATACTAATTTCAAAAAAAACAGGGGTACCATTAAATTTTTTAAAAGCTCCACTTGACGATGAAGAAACATCTAGAATAGATTTTGAAGATGGTTTCGTTTTAGTTGTAGTAGATATACCTTTTACTGAAATGGAAGACAACTCTTTAACTTATGATACTTATCCATTAGCTATAATACATTCTGAAAAAGAGATAATAACAGTTTGCTTAAAAAATAGTCGAATTTTAACAGATTTTATAAATGGAAGAGTAAAATCTTTCTTCTCATTTAAAAAATCTAGATTTATTCTGCAAATATTAAATAGAATTTCTACATATTATTTATTATATCTTAGACAAATTGATAAGAAGAGTTTAATGATCGAAAAAAGACTTCATAAATCCATGAAAAATAGAGAATTAATTCAATTACATTCATTAGAAAAATCTCTTGTTTATTTTTCTACATCTCTTAAGGCGAATGAAATAACATTAGAAAAAATGCTTAAACTAGAAATAATGCAAAAATATGAAGATGATCAAGATATATTAGAAGATGTAATAATAGAAAATAAGCAAGCAATAGAAATGACAGATATTTATAGTAATATTTTATCTAGTACTATGGATTTCTTTGCATCAGTAATTTCCAATAACCTTAATATAGTTATGAAAGTACTTGCATCTGTTACTATATTAATGGCTATTCCAACTATTATAGGTGGAATATTTGGAATGAACGTAGCACTTCCTCTTCAAGATAATCCAAATGGCTTTCAAATTATTATGATTCTTACATTACTTTTAACAGGACTTGCTGCATTTATACTTTACAAAAAAGATATGTTTAATTAATATAAATAAATAAAAAAATATCCACAGTACTCTTTTAAAATGCTGTGGATATTTTTTATTTATATGTTGATAACTTTCAAAGTCTAATAAATTTCATTATGGAATGAGCTTTTTTAAAATTTATTAACATTAATAATATAGTTATCCACTTTTTTTAAATTTTTTCAATTATTCGTGTGGATAAAATTAATCTTTTTATGAATCAATAGCAAAATAAAAAACCTACAAGTTTTACTTGTAGGTTTTTTTGGAGGCGCCACCCGGATTTGAACCGGGGAATAAAGGTTTTGCAGACCTCTGCCTTACCACTTGGCTATAGCGCCATACCTGGTGGCTCGACCAGGAATCGAACCAGGGACACGAGGATTTTCAGTCCTCTGCTCTACCGACTGAGCTATCGAGC
>NZ_JAJKGM010000070.1:0-7740 GCF_021412605.1 Clostridium celatum | reverse complement strand
CTCAGTTGGGAGAGCACTTGCCTTGCACGCAAGGGGTCAAGGGTTCGAATCCCTTTACCTCCACCAAAAGCTACGATTTGAATCGTAGCTTTTTTTTTATAAATTTATTTAAGTTATATCGATTGTCGTAAAATATATTAAAAATTGTTATTATTTATTATAAAAATTTTTGAAAAATATTATATAATTATATTACATACCTAAATTATATTTTGAGATTCTTATAAGTTAAGAATGGGAGTGAGTATTATGGATACAAAAGTAGATTTAGAAAAAAAAATTATACAATTGAAATTAGATAAAAGACAACTGGTATTAGCGGGGAAAGATACAAGTAAAATTGATAAAGAAATATTGCATATAAAAAGGGAATTAGATAATTTAGTAGTAACAAATAAATAAAAATTACAAATAAGAATATAAACAAAAAAACTTTCATAAATATTTAAAGGAATATATTTCCAAAATATAAGGAGGAATATTTATGATAAGAACTGTTGTGTGTGAAAAAGATGGGTGTAGTGGAAATTGTTTTTTTATACAAACTGAAGGGAATAATTTAGTATTAACTTGTCAAAAGTGTGGTACTAAATATGAATTTGATATAAGTTATTATGATTTTACAATACTATCTACTTGTTCCAAATGTAATAATAATGTATTTAAAATATTTAGAGATACAGATAAAGAAGGTATATATGCAAAGTGTGTAGAGTGTGGATCAGCTCCGGATAAGATTTATATTGATTCAGATGGTATTCAAGTATCATATGAAGGAAAATTACTAAATGATGTAAAAGAATTAATGTATTTAATAGAACAGAGAATATGCAATTTAGAAGTGAAATTACAAGATTTAGAAAGTAGTCAAGGAATTCTAGAAGAATCACTAGCTTATATAAATAGATATTTAGTAGAGAAAAATTAGGAGTGTTAAGTTATTAGGAGAAAAGTATGAAAAACAAAAGAATCATTATAAATTGGATATTATTAATATTATGGATTATAATAATATTTTTTATGTCACATCAACCAGCAGAGGTTTCTAATCAACAAAGTGATTTAATAATTCAAATATTTAATAAGATAGGATTAGATTTAAATAGTTATTTAGGAAGTTTAGCAACTTTTATTATTAGGAAGACAGCTCATTTTACTGAATACTTTATATTATATATTTTAGCTAATAATGTATTGAGGTATTATTTTAGCGATAAAAAGAAGCGAATCTATATATTAATATTTGTATTAATATATGCAATATCTGATGAAGTACATCAATATTTTGTACCGGGAAGAGCTATGGCATTAAGAGATGTTTTAATTGACTTTTCAGGAGGATTTACTGCTTGCTTAGTAGAAATAATATATAAGTATATAAAAAAGTAATAAAAAATATTATTAGTGTTCCACCTAAAAATTCAAATGTTATATTTAAATAATAAGACTTATACTAAAGAAAAAGATTTAGTATAAGTCTTTGTTTTTTCTATATTATGAAGTATATAAATAGATAAAAATATTAACTATTATGTATATTTTTAAATAGGGTTTATAGATTCATAGATTTGTTGTGTTTGAGAAATAGTTTAATATATACATCTAATTTAAACAATATAAATATAAATAGAATAATAATAAGTGATTAATGGTTAAACTATAAGTGATTAATGGTTAAACTATAATTTATTGGGAATAATTTTATATAAAGATAAAAAGCTTAAAAGTAATAGAATAAATTAATTATGTACTATTTAAGTTAGTAAGTTCATAAAGATTAAGTATAACTTAAAACAAAAGTTACCAGTAAAACTATAATCAATCTATATAAGAAAGGTGGGTGAAAGATAATACTATTCACTTTTAGTAGTATTATTGTATGTTATGAAAGACTATAATTATAAAAACCTGAGGAATGTAGGATTAATAGGCCATGGGGCAACAGGAAAAACATCTTTAGCAGAAGCTTTGTTATTTTATACAAATAACACTGATAGATTAGGTAAAGTAGAAGATGGTACGACTGTTATGGATTATGAACAAGAAGAAAAGAAAAGAGGTATATCATTATCTACTTCAATAGCATCATTTGAAGAAAATAATACTAAAATAAATATAGTAGATATGCCTGGATATTTTGATTTTCAAGGTGAAATGGTTCAAGGTATGAGAGCCGTAGATATAGCTACTATAGTTGTTTGTGCTGTATCAGGTGTTCAAGTAGGAACTGAAAAAGCATGGGATTATTGTGAAAAGATTAAATTGCCAAGAGCATTTTTTATAAATAAAATGGATAGAGAAAATGCTAGTTTTGATAAAACATTAGAGCAAATGAAAGAAAGATTTGGAATGAGTATAGTTCCAATTCAATATCCTATAGGAAAAGAAAGTGATTTTAATGGTATCGTTAATGTAATTTCTAAAACTGCATTACAATATAATCCTAAAACTTCTAAAATGGAACCTATAGATATACCAGAAGAATTAAAGGATAAAATAGATGAATGTAAGCAAATGATTATGGAAGCAGTGGCAGAAACTGATGAAGAATTATTAGATAAATACTTAAATGATGGTGAATTATGTGATGATGACATTTATGCAGGATTAATAAAAGGATGTTCACAAGGTGAAATTGCGCCAGTATTATGTGGTAGTGCGACAAAAGTCATTGGAATTAAATCAATGATAAATAGTATAGTCCAATGTTTCCCATCACCAGAGCATTCTCTTCCACAAAAAGCTATGAATTTAGCAATAAATGAAGAGGTTTTCATAAAAATTAATGAAGATAAACCTTTCTCAGCGTTAGTATTTAAAACTATAGCTGACCCATTTGTAGGTAAAATATCATTATTTAGAGTTATGACAGGTAAAATTAAAGGAGAATTAACAGTATTAAATAGTAATAAAGAAAAATCAGAAAAACTAAATCATTTATTTTTCATGAGAGGTAAAAATCAAATACCAACTCAAGAAATAGTTGCAGGAGATATTGGTGCTGTTTCAAAACTTCAATATACAGCTACTGGTGACACTTTGTGTAGTGAAGATTTTAAAATAATGTATGATAAGATTAATTTACCTAATGCTGTAATGCCAATGGCTATTTTACCTAAAGCAAAAGGTGATGAAGAAAAAATATCATTATCATTATCTAAATTAATGGAGGAAGACCCTGTATTTAAAGTTGAACGAGATGTTGAAAATGCTGAAACTATAATTTGGGGACTTGGAGAAACCCACTTAGAAGTTATTGCAAGTAGAATAAAGAGTAAATTTGGTGCAGATGTTTTATTACAATCACCTAAAGTTCCATATAGAGAAACTATTAAAGGCACTTCCGATGTTCAAGGTAAGCATAAGAAACAATCTGGTGGGCATGGACAATACGGAGATGTTAAAATTAAATTTGAACCAAGAAATGATGGAGAATTAGATTTAGAATTTGTTGATAAGGTTGTTGGTGGTGCAGTACCTAGAAACTTTATTCCAGCAGTTGAAAAAGGATTAAGAGATTGTATAAGTAATGGAGTTTTAGCAGGATATCCGGTTGTAGGATTAAAAGCAACTTTATATGATGGTTCATATCATCCTGTTGACTCATCAGAGATGGCATTTAAAATAGCTGCATCTATAGCTTATAAGAAGGGATTGGAATTAGCTAAGCCTATTTTATTAGAGCCAGTTATGAATGTTCAAATATTAGTACCAGATAGTTACATGGGTGATGTAATGGGCGATATTAATAAGAGAAGAGGAAGAGTTATAGGTATGGAACCAGAAGGAAAGGTACAAAAAATAAGTGCTGAAGTTCCTATGGCTGAAATGTTTAACTATGCAACAGATTTAAGATCCATGACTCAAGCTAGAGGAAGTTTTACAAGTGAATTCTTAAGATATGATGAAGTACCTGCAAATGAAGTTTCAAAAATTTTGGATGAAACAAGAAGATTAAGAGAAGAAGCGTAATATATTTATAAAACTTTAAAATTGTTCTGCTTTAAATAGATGAAGATTTTAAGCAGAACAATTTTTTTATAAATTTTAATTTAATATGAATAAAAAATATATAAGTACATAAAATAAAAATAATAAGAAATTGAAGTAATATGTTAATAAGCAGGGGGATTGTAATAGTAAAGAATAGGAGGGTAAAGAAATGCCAGACTATAAGATGGATATAAGAGGTAAATTAGGTTTAAGTGAATATAGTGATATACACGATTATATGGGGATAGTAGAGAAAAATGATAATTTTACTATAACTTTAGATAATTCCAATAAGCAACATATTAATGTAATTACATCAATGTTAAAGGAAAGTAATTTTTCAATTTTAGAGCAAGGAGTAAATAATTCAGGAGATTATTATATTAGTGCAAATAAATTTAAATAAAATCTCTAGAGCTATAGGCTTTAGAGATTTTATTTCTTTAATCATAATATGTATTCTTTAATGAAATATATGTAAATTTACAAATAAAAGGTTTATAATAATAAATACAATGTACTTTTGAGGTGATTTATGAATAAAGATAATATGAAACAAAATTTATATATAAATGAAGAAAGCATAGAGTTTTTATTAGGAAAATTTCTATGTGAAAATGATTTAACTATATCTACAGCAGAATCCTGTACTGGAGGAATGGTTGCTGCTAAATTAATTTCATATTCTGGAATATCAAATGTATTTTTAGAGGGAGCTATAACTTATTCAAATGAATCTAAAATGAAGAGACTAGGAGTTAAAAAAGAAACTTTAGATAAATATGGAGCAGTTAGCAAAGAAACAGCAGAGGAAATGGCAAAAGGAATAGCAATAGCAAGTGGTTCTAAAGTATCAATTGTAACTACAGGAATTGCAGGACCTGGAGGAGGAACAAAAGAAAAGCCAGTTGGATTAGTTTATATTGGAGTATATGTAGAAGGAAAAGTTATAGTTAATAAATATAACTTTGATGGCAATAGAGAGATGGTAAGAAAATCTGCTACAATAGCTGCATTAAATTTATTGATGGATCAATTATGTAAGTAATATATTTTTTAGATAATATTAATATGTATATAAGTAATATTAAGTATAATAACAAAAAATAATCCCCTAATTAAATATAAAAAATTAAAGGGATTATTTTTGTATATAAATAAAATGGGGGAGAGGCGATTAACTATGAAGTTTAAAACTTCATTAATATTATTATCAATTAAAAAAAATATATACAGTTAAAGGTAGAAAATTTTAAAATATTTTATATATAGGGGGATGGTTATGAAAAATGTATCTAGAGCAAATACATATTTTTTAATTATTTTATTATTACAGTTATTTTTACCTATACACTTAGTTTTTAAGATATTTAATATATCAGATGTGAGATTAATGTTATTTCTAAGTCATACAATAACATTCATAATACCAGCTATTATATATCTAATTGTAACTAAGCAATCAGCTAAAGAGGTATTAAAGTTAAATAAACTATATTTTAAAGATATTATATTATTAGTTGTGTTAGCATTTGTATGTCAACCGATAATGTCTTTTTTCTCACTTATATCTCAATTCTTTTTTGAAAATGAAATTGCAACATTTTTTGGACAAATAGTTGAAACACCATATATAGTATTGTTATTATTAATAGCTGTATTACCTGCAATTACAGAAGAAATAACTATAAGAGGAATTGTTTTATCAGGCTATAAAAATAAAAATATATATTTATCAGCAATAATAACGGGATTGTTATTTGGGATAATGCACTTAGATCCACAACAATTTTTATATGCAACAGCATTAGGTTTTATATTTGCAATAGTTGTTAGAATAACTAATAGTATATTTTCAGCATCATTAATGCATTTTTTAATTAATGGTACTTCTGTTACATTGCAAAAAATAATTAGTGTAGTTCCTCAAAATGATAATGTTATAGAACAAGCAACAGAAATAAGTTTAAAAAGTATGCCTTTAATTATGAAGATATATACAGGAGTTTTTTATGGTGGAATAGCAATAGCATTTGGAATAGTAGCTTTTTTCATATTAAGAAAACTAGCCAATATGAATATAAGAAGAGGTATAATAACAAGAGAAGATATTAGTATTAAACCTAGCGGAGAAAAGGAAAATATATTTAATATTCAATTTGTAGTTATAATAATTATATATTTATTATATATGATTATAGCGTTATGATAAATTTTTGATAAAATAATTATAGATAGCAAAAAAATAATGATATAACTTAAAAATTTATTTGTTAGTTTTTAAAGTTATATCATTATTTTTTATTTCATTAAATAATTAATTACATTCGATTTCTTTTATTTCAGAGTGTAAAGATATAAAATCAGAATCTTTAATCCAACCTCGACAATTATATTGACTATCAATAGGTAAATCAACATAGTACCATAGGGTATTATTTATGATTGCACTATCTAAAATATTAACTTCCATTTTAACTTCTAGCTTTTTTAATTTAGGAGAGTTTTGAAGAGGAGCTAAGAACACATCAATATTATTATTAGTTATAGCTGTTTTAATTGGTGGAGTAAGAAAACGGATATTTACATTTTCTAATTTTGAAAATGAATTTCTATATTGATTTCTAATATTATAAAATTGGTTAGATGTTGTTAATAATCTTTTCTTTATAAGAGCTAATTTTTTTTCATAATAAAAATACATAATAACAATTGCTACTATTAAAAGGATAATAATAATGTATTGCAAGATAACCTCCGATAAAAGTATTTACATTATAAGTATATTTTTTAGTAATTAAAAAATGCTTATAATGTAAAACCTCTTAATAATAATGTATGAAAGTTAATTTTAAGTTTAATTCTTGTGAGTATATTACTAATATTAAAAGATATAAATTTCAAGTATTATTAGAATAAATGAGTTTAGTTAAAATACAATAAAAAAAGTAAAAAAACATTTGACAGAATATGAGTAAATATGTATAATTAAATCATCAAGGCTCGATAGCTCAGTCGGTAGAGCAGAGGACTGAAAATCCTCGTGTCCCTGGTTCGATTCCTGGTCGAGCCACCAGGAAAGCAACTTACTTTTGTAAGTTGCTTTTTTTATTTTTAACAATATAAGTATATATCTAAATATAATGTTAGGTTTAAGTATATTAAATTTAGCAATTCAAAAACAAAATCACATTAACTGGTTTCAATAAGTGTTTAAAAAGGTAAAAATAAACCTTTATTTTATATAGGTTAATTGTTATAATTAATATTGTAATAAATTTCATTTAAAGTTAATTTTAAATTAAGAAATAATTAATATATAAATTATATAATTTAGATAAAAGATAAAAGATAAAAGATAAAAGATAAAAGATAAAAGATAAAAGGAGGAGATATAGATGTTAGAAAAGTTAATCTTATCTGATAAGGATTATGATTATTTAACAAAAGGTATAGCAATAGGTGTCATATTAGGCGTTATAGTAGGTACTATAATAGAGAATATAGTATTAGGATTTTCTGCTGGCGGAGTATTTGGAATTATAATAGCATTTATATATTCTTCATATAAAAAAATAAATAAACATATAGATAAGCTATAGTAGCAAATAATACTATTAAGTATATTTTAAGGCACACTATATAATTAATATTAATTATATAGTGTGCCTCCAGTTTGTTGAAAAACCCCCTGTTTAAAAACAGAGGGTTTTTCTATTATTAGTTGTGGATAAAATTTAATATTAA